>JBJSXS010000376.1:0-2542 GCA_046086545.1 Gemmata sp. | reverse complement strand
CGTTCGAGAACTGGACCGAGGTGCTGGGCAACGAGCGGCTGACGGGGGCGGCCCTGGATCGGCTGACGCACCGGTGTCACATCGTGGAGTTGACCGGCGAGAGCTACCGCTTGCAGGACGCGAAACGGCGGCGCTCGTCCGGATCGTGAGCCGTCCCGGATATGGCCCAACGGTTTGGCCCCGACTCGCCCTCAACCCGTGTGAAGGACGAATCGGGGCCAAAACGTTTGGAACGGACCGAGCGCAGCGTCCCCTCACGTCGCGGGCCGAACTCGGGTGCCCTACTCCCAACCGGACCACCGAATACACTGCCATCCCAATCCAGCGCTGCACTTTTGCTCCGCCCAGCGCTGCACTTTTACTCCGCCGTCAGCAGCAACTTCCCGGTAGGCGCCCTGAGCGACGTGCGGGTGGACCCGGGGCGGCAGTTCGGGGCCGACACGGTTCGCGCCGCGGACACCTACGCGCTGCAAGCCGACCGCGGGATCATCAAGTCGCTCACCGGGCCGTTCCTCGCGCCGCGCGGCGGGGTGCGCGACGATTGGCCCGGGTGCGTGCAGGCCGCCTACACGACCGCCGCAGACGCGGTGCCCGCCGAGGTGAAGCTGGCGTTCACCCAGATCGTCGGGCACTGGTACCGGCAGGCGAAGACGTTCGCTGAGCAGGAGTTTCAGATGCTGCTGGCGCGGACCGCCGACACCGACACGAAGGTCTGGTCGTGGAGCCTCGCGAGCGGGTTGAAGTTGCCGCCCGGGGCGCTGCAGCTGCTCCACCCGCACCGCGTCCCGCCGGTGTGAGGTGGCCGACGCGCGTTCGCAAAATCGGGCCGGAAAGTGCTGGCGTCGTGTTGTGCCGCGTCTAGAATGTGGCTGCCCCGCCACCCCGTACAACCCATGCGGTCGCCCCGACCACTCCCGCCGCACCTCCTCCGCCACGTCGTGGCGGCCGCGGCGCTGTTGGGACAGGTGGTGGCGGCCGTCGGCGCGCCGGTCCCTTCTCGCGCGCTCGCCAACAAGAGCGCGAGTGTGCCGTTCCCGTGCCTCGGGCACCCGTGCGGGTGCTCGACGAGCGAACAGGGCTGGGCCGGCGACTGCTGCTGCTTCACGCTGGAAGAGAAGCTCGCGTGGGCCGACGCCCGCGACATCACCCCGCCGCCCCACGTCCGGCCCGCGGTCGCGGCGCGCAAGGCCGCGACGAAGACCGACAAGTCGTGCTGCACAAAGAAGGTGCCCGCGTGTTGCGACGAGGACGCGGCCGACTACCACCCGCCCGCCGCGAAGGCCGGCCTGACCTGGGTCGCGGGCGTGTTCGCGCAGAAGTGCCGGGGCGAGGGCTTCGGCGGGCTGCTCAAGCTCGAACTCGTTGCCGCCCCCGAATGCGACTCGGCGCGGCGCCCGGCGTTCGCCCCGACCGAATCGGCCCGCGCCGCAGACGCGCGCGCGACCGCCATTTCCGTCACCCCTCCCGACCCACCTCCGCGCTCCGCCTGAGCGCGTCACACTCACGCCCGGCGCGCGGGAGCACCGCGCCGCGGGCGCGTCCACCCACACCCACACAACCACAGCCCGCGCGCCGGCCTCGGCCCGCGCGTGTGCGGCACCACCTGGATTGAGTCACCAATGGCGAAGCGCAGCGCGTTCACCCTGATCGAACTCCTGGTCGTCATCGCGATCATCGCGATCCTGATCGGCCTTCTTCTCCCGGCCGTGCAGAAGGTGCGCGAGGCCGCGGCCCGTATGAAGTGCCAGAACAACTTGAAACAGTTGGGCGTGGCGATGCACAACCACGCGACCGCGCTGGGCGTGTTCCCGCAGGCGCGCAACCCGTACCCGCTAGTTCATTCGAGCCTGTCGCGGCTGCTGCCCTACGTGGAGCAGGAGAGCCTCCAGCGGCTGGTCGATTACACCGTGCCGCTCACGGACCCGAAGAACGTGGCCGCGTCGCAGTACCGCGTGAACTTGCTCCTGTGCCCGAGCGACCCGGTGAACGGGCAGGCGCCCGGCGGCACCGACTTCGGCTCGAACTACGTCGCCAACAACGGCAGCGGCACCGTCGGGTACGGGCTGATCGGGGCCGGCGACGGGCTCTTCACCCAGACGCCGGTGCGCCACGGCGAGATCACCGACGGGCTGTCGAACACGGTCGCGTTCAGCGAGAGCACGCTCGGCAACGGCCAGGCGCCGACGAGCGCGGCGACCGCCGACCCGCGGTTCGCGGTGTTCGAGGTGCCCGGCGGGAACGATCCGACGACGACCGACTGCGACGCGGCCGCCGCCGGCACCTGGAACGCGCGCCGCGGCGGGAAGTGGCTCGACGGCCACTACGGCAACACGCTGTACAACCACTACTACACGCCCAACCTGGCCGGGAAGTGGGACTGCGGCAACGCGAGCCACAACAAGGGCCTATCGGCCGCCCGCAGCTACCACAGCGGCGGCGTCAACGTCGTCCTCGGCGACGGCTCGGTGCGGTTCGTCAGCAATTCCGTGACGATTGGCGCCTGGCGAGCCCTCAGCACGCGGAGCGCCGGCGACATCGTGGC
>JBJSXS010000375.1:0-2231 GCA_046086545.1 Gemmata sp. | reverse complement strand
CGGCGCGCGCTCGGCCTCGCCCCTCTGGCGGCGCTCCACCTCGGTCGCGAGGGCCGCGAGCGCGCGGGGCATGTCGGCGCGGGCCGGACAGCTGGCGTGGGGGATCAGTTCCGCGAACTTGCGCAGGTGGTCCGCCTCGCCCGCGTCGTCGGGCGTGCCGTCGAGGATGGTGAACGGGCCCAGCCCCCCGGCCCCGCTCGCGGAAGCGAGCGGGGAGAGCGGCGCCGACGAACCGGGCACGTGAGCGGCGGGCGAGGGTTCTGCCCCCCCCCTGCCTTCGGGCAGCGGGGCCGGGGGGCCTGGCCTCTGCACCTGTGCCGCCAGGCTCACCACCGACGCCACGAGCAGCGCGCGGGCCGCGTCCTCGCTCTGCCCGATCATGAGGAGATTCGAGCCGCTCTGCGCGCGGAACGCGGCGGCCGTCGGCTCCTTGATGGCCACCGGGTCGCCGAGCCACGCGACCGGCACGCGCGGCGAAGCGGTGCTGCGGAGTTGCTTCGCCAGCGCCGGGTTGTTCGCGAGCGCTGCGGACGTGTTGCCGCTGAACACCAGCGGCGCCGGCCACCGGTCGCCGGCGCGCTCGCGCAGGTCCTCCAGCACCCTCTCGCGCATCTCCTCCGCGAGCCACACCACCTGGAACGGGTCGTTGCCCTCCACCAGGCCGTTCTGGTCGTTGTAGATCGCCTCGCCGGGGCGCGACAGCAGCCGGGCCGCGGTGTTGTCCTTGCTCAGAATCAGCTGCGCGTCGGCGTCGGAGCACTGCAGCGCGACGCGAACGGCCATCTGGTCGATGGTGCTCCGCGCCAGCGAGTACGCCCCGCCGAGCGTCTGCGAGCCGAGCAGGACGTGCAGGCCGAACGCACGGCCCTGCCGCACGAGGCGGTCGAGCAGCAGGGCCGCCTCCTGCGCGAGCCGGTCGTCCTCGGTGAAGAACGCCTGGAACTCGTCGATGACCAGCAGGATGCGCGGCGCCCTCTCGCCGGGCCGCGCCGCGCGATAACCGGCGAGGTCGTTCACGCCCGCGTCGCGAAACGTCTCGCCGCGCTCGCGGAGGACGCCGTCGAGGCGCTGGAGCACGCTCAGCTCGAACTCCCGTTCGCTCTGGATCGCCACGACGCGCGCGTGCGGCAGGCGGTACGTCGCGTACCACTGGAACTCAACGCCCTCCTTGAAGTCGATCAGGTACAGTTCGGCCTCGTCCGGGCTGTACGTCAGCGCGAGGTTCGTAATCAGTGCGTGCAAGAGGGTCGACTTGCCGGACCCGGTTTTGCCCGCGACCACCGCGTGCTGCGCGGTGCCGCGGCCGAGCGCGAACGTCTGCTTGCGCGTCGCGCCGGCGCGCCCGACGGCGACCTCGAAACCCTTTGCGGCGCTGCCGGCCCACACGTCCTCCGGGCGCGGCGCGATGTACTCGAACGGCACCTCGACGCGCGCCGCCGCCTTGCTCCCCTGCCCCACCCGCTGCACCAGCGCGGCCACCTCCGCCGGCGCCGGCGGGCGGTCGAGCGCGGGCGGGAACGGCGCGAGCGCCGGGTCCTTCGGCACGAACCGGTTATCCCTCCAAACGAGCGTGTAGCTCGCCGCCTCCAGGTCGCCCATGTCGAAATCGCGCGGCATCGCGAGCCGGGTGTCGGCGGTGACCAGCACGCACACCCCGCACGACGGGCCGCTGGCCGCGAGGCTCACCAGCCGCCGCGCGGCCTCCGGCGTGAAGCTGCTTGGGAAGTTCGCGACCACCAGCACGCGGTACGGCTCCGCGACCTCGCCCGCGGCCCGGTTGTACTCCTCGATGGTGCGGTACTGGTTCCGCAGGTACTTCTGGATCACGCTCGCGGTGTGGTCCGTCAGGTCCGCGAGCCGCTGCTCGATGTCGCGCGCGTCGGTCCAGATCTTCGAGGTCACGAGCTTCTCGTCGAAGTCCGCGAGGTGCATGAACGCGGCGAAGTTGTCGCCCAGGCTCACCGGGTCGATGACGGTGAACCGCACCTTGCCGGCGGGCAGGCCGGTGAGGAACCGGAGCATCACGGACTGGAGCGCGGACACGCCCGCGGCGCGGCCCTCGTCGCGGCACCGCAGCAGCACCGAGCAGCGGTCCGGGAACGGCAGGTACGCGGGCACCGGTTCGCCGATGGTCGCGGGCGGCGCGGCCGCGGTGACCGCGCTCAGGTCAACGGTCAGCTCCCCAAAGCGGATGCCGTCGGGCACCCGCGCCGCGAGCGGTCGGCGCGCGA
>JBJSXS010000374.1:0-2778 GCA_046086545.1 Gemmata sp. | reverse complement strand
CAGGTGATCGGCGCGACCGACCGGCTCGGCGGTCGCCCGGTGTCGCGCCCGGTGACCTTCCAGGAGGTGTTCGCCTCCCTCTACCACTGCCTGGGGATCGCCGCGAGCCGAACGACGCTGCAGGACCCCACCGGGCGCCCGCAGTACCTGATCGACCACGCCGAACCGATCCGCGAGCTGCACTGACCCGCCAACTGCGCCAACTGTGTGCCGACCGTCGCCAACGTGTCGGGCGCCCGGGCCTCACGCACCCACGGGCCGTTCCGCGACGCCTGCCCGGTCTCGGCCCAGTTCCGGCGGCGCGGGTTTGCCGCGAGCGGCCCTTATTGAACCGCGCCGAGTGGCCGTGCTGGCCGCCGCGGTTCGCCCTCCGGCCGCGTCGCACGCGAACGACGGCGGCGCCCCGCCCGGGCCGGATTTCACTCCCCACGGGAGCCAACTCACGGTACAGTTGGAGGTACCTCCAGCCCCGGGAGGGTTGGACCTTCCCACCCGCCCACGACACGCGCCGCGTTCCGACTTCGCTGAACACGAGCCGATGCTGAGACACCCCGCCATGCGCGCACCGCACCGACTCGGAGTGGCGTTCGTCCTCGCCGCGGCGGTGGCCGCGGTCTGCGGCCCGACGCCGGTCCGCTCGGACGAGGCGACCACCTACGAGCGCGTGGCGCCGATCATCCAGAAGCACTGTGCCGGGTGCCACGGCCCCGACAAGGCCAAGGGCGACCTGCGCTTCGACAAGCTCGACCCGGACCTGATCAGGGGCAGGGACGGCGACCGCTGGCGCGAGGTGCTGGACCGGCTGAACGTGGGTGACATGCCGCCGCCGAAGTCGCCCGCGATGCCGAAGGGCGACCGCGAGTTGCTCACCAACTGGCTCGTGCAGGAGCGGCGCAAGGCCGCGCTCGCGAAGAACCCGCCCACGCACTTCCGCCGGCTGACGCGGCGCGAGTACGAGCGCACCATGCAAGACCTGCTCGGGCTGCCCATCGACTTCGGCACGCGACTGCCGGAGGACGGCAAGTCGAAGAACGGGTTCCGCAACGACGGCGACGCGCTGCGCATGTCGCCGCTCCAGTACGAGACGTACCTCCAGATCGCGGACGAGGCGCTGGGCGCGGCCATCGTGTCCGGGCCGGCGCCCGAGGTGCACCGGTTCCGGTTCACCGGGTTCGAGCGGCCGGACAAGTTCGCGGTCGAGGCGCTGCCGAAGCCCGCGGACCGGCCCGGCGCGACGTTCGAGTACGCCACCCTGAAGGGGAAGGCGTTCCGCATCTTCAGTTCCTCGGCGCCGCAGAACAACAAGACCCCGTGGGACGGAACGCTTCCGCCCGCAGCCATCCGCCGGCACGGCGAGGCCGCGACGCAGCTGCCCGAGTTCCGCCTCGCGGTCGGGTTCCAGTACGCGTACAAGAAGGGCGAGACGCGCATCCGGGTGCGCGCCGCCCGCGCCGAACCGCCCCAGGGGGCCGAGGCCGCCCGCCCGCCGATGCTCACGGTCGCGATCGGCTCCACGAACTTCCACGGCGTCGAGCTGACGCCCATCGGCGAGACGTACACCGTCGACCACAAGGAGCCCCGCACCTACGAGTTCGCGGTGCGCATGGAGAACATCGCGCCGCCCAACCCGGGGCCGCTGACCGACAAGAACGCCACCATCCTGTCGGTCTGGAACTCGGCGAAGGTGATCAAGGGCGAGGCGACGCCGCCGCGCCTGAAGGTCGACTGGGTCGAGTTCGAGAACCCGTACTTCGAGGCGTGGCCCCCCAAGACGCACACCGACATCCTCGTGCCGCAGAAAGAACTGAGCGAGGCCGCGTACGCGCGCGAGGTGATCGGGCGGTTCGCCGCCCGCGCGTACCGCGGCCCGGTGAGTGCGGCCGAACTCGACCGCCTGGTGAAGCACTGGGAAGCGGCTCGCAAAGACGCGGAGACTCTGGAAGACAGCCTCAAGGAGGCGCTCGCGCTGGTCCTGAGCTCGCCCCGGTTCCTCGCGCTGCCCACGAACTCAGCCAACACGAGAGAGAAGCTCGCCGGTCACGAGTTCGCGTCCCGGCTCTCGTACTTCCTCTGGAGCACGATGCCGGACGCGGAACTCGCCCGACTCGCCGCGGAGTCGAGGCTCGGCGACCCCGCGACGCGGGCCGCGCAGGTGCGGCGCATGGTGGCGGACGCGAAGGCCGCCCAGTTCATCGAGCAGTTCCCCGAGCAGTGGCTCGAGTTGGACCGGCTCCAGCGGGTCGTCGTCAACAAGGACCGCTACCCCGGCATCGACGAGCCGCTGCTCACAGCGATGCGGCTCGAAACGCAGCACTTCTTCGGTGAAGTGCTGCGCGAGGACATGAGCATCTTTCGGCTCCTCGATGCCGACTTCACGTTCGTCAACGAGCGGCTCGCCGCGCACTACGGCATCAAAGGTGTGGAGGGGGCTAGGTTCCGCAAGGTGCAACTGGACGCGAGCCACCACCGCGGCGGCGTGCTCACCCACGCGAGCGTGCTGACGGGCAACTCCGACGGCATCGACGGGCACCCGATCAAACGCGGCATGTGGCTCCTCAAGAACCTGCTCGACGACCCGCCCCCGCCGCCGCCGCCGAACGTGCCCGAACTGAACCGCGACAGCCCGAAGCTCAAGAATCTCACCATCACGCAGGCGCTCGCGGCGCACCGCGACAACACCGCGTGCGTCGGGTGCCACCGGAAGATCGACCCGTGGGGCGTCGCGTTCGAGGAGTACGACGCGGTCGGGAACTGGCAGGGGGACGGGGTCGGCGCCGA
>JBJSXS010000373.1:0-4411 GCA_046086545.1 Gemmata sp. | reverse complement strand
CGCCGAGTGCCACGACCACCTGTTCGTTGCGGACTACAAGCAGCAGGACTTCCAGGGGCTGCACACGTTTTTCAAGAACACGTACCTGGTCAGCCCCGCGAAGATGGTCGTCGGCGAGCGGCCCACGGTCGAGAAGACCAGCTTCGCGTCCGTGTTCACGAAGGTGCAAATGGCGACCGCGCCGGCGCTCCCGGGCGCGATGATGATCGACATCCCGGCGCTGGCGAAGGGCACGGAGTACCTCGAGGCGCCCGACAAGAAGGCCGGGACGGCGGGCGTCTTGAAGTTCAGCCCGCTGAAAGAGATTTCCGAGCGGCTGCCGACGAGGACCAACGCCGACTTCACCCGCAACGGGGCGAACCGGCTGTGGTTCGTGCTGCTCGGCCGCGGGCTGGTTCACCCGCTCGACCTGCACCACTCGAAGAACCCGGCGTCGCACCCAGACCTGCTCGACCTGCTCGCGCGGGAGTTCGCGGGGCACGACTTCGACATCAAGTACCTGTTGCGCGAGATCGCCCTGACGGACACCTACGCCCGGTCCAGTAAGCTCCCGGCGGGCGCGCGGGGCGAGGTCGATCCGAAGTACTTCGCCACCGCCATCGAGCGCCGGCTCACCGCCGAGCAGGTGCTTTTGAGCACCCTCGTCGCGACCGAAAGCGACCTGACCAGCGCCGACGCGGCGCGGGCCAAGTTCGTGAAGGCGTTCGCGAACCAGCCGCGCGAGCCGGAGGACGAGTTCTCGCCGTCGCTGAGGGCCGCGCTGTTCCGGTTGCACGACGAGGCGATTCTGGGTCTACTCAAGCCCAAACCCGGTAACCTCGTCGACCGGGTCGCGAAACTGCCCGCCGCCGCGGCCGTCGACGAGTTGTACCTCGCGGTCCTCGCACGGGAGCCGTCGCCCGCCGAGCGCGACGCGTGCTCGAAGGTGCTGGCCAGGCACCCCGACAAGCGCCCCGAGGCTCTCGGTCGCGTTGCGTGGGCGCTGCTCGCGTCGATGGAGTTCGGCGTCAATCACTAAGGCGCACCGGGGCCGTCCGGGAGCGGGTGTGCGCCACCGCACCCGGTCCGGGACGGGACCGGTGCGCCAAAGAGGAAGGCACATGTCACGGACGATCTTCGGTGTCGCGCTGGGGTTGGCGCTCGCGTTCGCGGCCGGGTGCGGGTCGAAGCCGGCGCCACAGCCCGCGCCCGGGGCGGCGCAGAACAGTCAGGACGCGCCGCACCAGGAGCCGCCGAACACAGCCCCGCCGAAGCCGGACACGGTGCGGGTGGCGTGGGAGATGGACCCGGAGAAGCACACCATCCCCGACGCGCCCGTGACGGGCACCCTCGGCGGCGGCCCGTTCGCGCCGACGGCGGTGATGGAGGGCTCGGAGCTGAAGTTCCGCGTGCAAAAGCCAGACCAGCCGAACCCCGAGCGCGAGCTGACCATCACGCTGCCGCCGGGCAGCGAGGGCAAGACGATCAAGGTTAAGCCGGACCGGCCGAACGCGCCGGACCTGCCGAAGATCTTCGCGCTGTTCCCGCCGCCGGCCGCGGGCCAGCCGGGCGGGGCGCTGTTCCCCGGGTCGCACGCGTCCTACGCGCTGACGCTCGAACTCGGCGCGCGGAAGGACGGCAAGGTGGCCGGGCGCATCTTCCTGGCGATGCAGGACGATGCGAAGAGCGCGATGGCCGGGACGTTCGTCGCCGAGTACACGCGCCCGCCGACCGAGAGCCCCGGGCCGGACGAGGCGCCGTTCGTCGCCGGCGACGTGACCGTGACCGGCGCCGGGCCGAAGCCGGAGGTGCGGGTCACCTACGCCGCGTTCCTGCCCGACGGCACGGTCCCGTTCAAGGACCTGATCCTCGCGGCCGACGATCAGGTGCAGTGGACCCGCGACGACAACGAGAAGCCGCGGGTCAGCACGCTCGTGGCCGGCGACGGCAAGGCGCGGCCGTTCAAGTACGAGCACACGCGCCTGACCCCGGGCCGCTACCTGCTGTCGGCCGCGGTGAAGGGCGGCCCGTCCGTGTGGAAGTGGGTCGACGTGCCGGCCGGCGGCGCCGTCGCCCAGAACTTCGCGGTCGACCCGGCACAGGCCGGCGGGCTTGAGGTCACGGTGCCGGCCGGCGCGACCGGCAAGGTGCAGGTCGCCCCCGCCGACGACCCGGCCCGGCCGCCGCTGGACCCGAAGTTGTTCGAGGTGCTCTCGGTGCTGGCCCGCATCGAGGTCGAGGTGCTGGCCGGCAAGGGGGTTGTGAAAAAACTCGGCGTCGGCAAGTACGAGGTGCGCCTGGGCGACGAGCGCCGCCTGGTGGACGTGGTCGCCGGCAAGACCGCCGAAGTGAACCTGGCCCCGCCGAAGAAGTGATCGACGGCCGCACGCCCGCTCGGGCCGCGGCTCACAGAGTGCGAGATTTGACATGCGCAGCCCGCTCTGCACGCCGTCCGACCACAGGCTGACCCGCCGGCGCTTCCTGGGAAGCGGCGCGGGCGCCGTCGGCCTCTCCGCGCTGGCCAGCCCGCTGGTTGCGGAGGAACTCAAGAGGCAGCGCCGGCAGGTGCTGTTCGTGTGGCTCGACGGCGGCATGAGCCAGCTCGAGAGCTGGGACCCGAAGCCGAACACGCCGTTCGGCGGCCCGTTCAGGCCGATCAAGACCACGGTTCCGGGCATTCAGATTTCCGAGCTGCTCCCGCAGTGCGCGAAGCAGATGAAGCACCTCGCACTGGTGCGGAGCGTTTCCACGCAAGACAACTCGCACTCCGCGGGCGTCGACCGCATCCAGCGCGGCGACCCCAAGAACCGGGGGGTGACGTACCCCTTCCTTGGTTCGGCCGTCGCGAAGCTCGTCGGGCCCGGCGACAGCGGCCTGCCGCCGTACATCTGGGTCAAGCCGATGAGCGGCGGGTTCATTCCCAAAGACGCCGGCTTCCTGGGGCCGAAGTACGGCGCGCTCGCGCTGGGCGACGGCAAGCCGCCCGAGAACCTCCTGCGCCCGAAGGAAATCACCGCGGACGAGGACGACGAGCGCAACGCGCTCCGCAAGCTGCTCGACAAGAGCTACTCGGCCCCGCGGCGCCCGGAGCTTACGGAGGCCAACAGCTACGCCTACCAGATGGCGGCGCAACTTCAGAAGCAGATCGAGCTGTTCGACCTCTCGAAGTTGCCCCAGAAGGACCAGGACCGGTACGGCTCGCACGACCTCGGGCGGCACATGCTGCTCGCGCGGCGGCTGCTCGAAGCGGGCGTGACGTTCGTGAAGGTCACCAGCTACGGTTGGGACACGCACGGGGACCACTTCAACGGCGCCGCGAGCCTGCACCCGAAGTTCGACAAGCCGTTCGCCGCGATCCTCGAGGACCTCGCCGACCGCGGGATGCTCGACAACGTGCTGGTCATCGCGTGCGCGGAGTTCGGCCGCACCCCGCGCATCAACGGGCACATCGGGCGCGACCACTGGCCGGAGGCGTGGAGCGTCGCGATGGCCGGTCGCGGGATCAAGAAGGGCGGCGTGGTCGCCGGGAGGACGAACGAGAAGGGCACCGACGTCGCCACGGATCCGGTGGACATCGGCGGGCTGTTCCACACGTGGTTCCGCGCGCTGGGCATCGACCCGACCGACGTGCAGTACGGCAACGCGGGCCAGCCGCTGCCCATCGCGCACGAGGACATGAAGGCCGTCAAGGAAGTGCTGGCGTGAGGTCCGCCCGCCCGCCTTTGGCTCGCGGCTAACAACTTCTGAGACGCGCCATGCAACCCAAGAAAGACCCCGCACCGAACGCCCCTAGAGAGGCCGGCAAGCCGCTGAACCCCGGTACGCAGGTGTCTCGCGCGCGGTACGCGCCGGACGGGCGGACCCTCGCGGCCGCGTGCCACGACGGCAAGGTGCGGCGCTGGGACGTGAGCGGCAAGGAGCCCGCCGAGCTGCCAGCGGTCGCGGGGCACAACGGCTGGGTCACCACACTCGCGTTCGCCGGGCACACCCTGTTCAGCGCGGATTCGTGGGGCCGGCTCACGGCGACCGACGTGAGCGCGAGGGACGCGAGGCGGCTCTGGACCGTGGAAGAGGCGCACGACGGCTGGTTGCGCGCGCTCGCCGTCGCACCGGCGGACGCGCCGCTCGCGACCTGCGGCAAGGACGGCTTCGTGCGGTTCCGGGCGCGCGACACCGGTGAGAAGCTCTACGAAGCCGATCTGAAAGCCGACGTGCTGTCGGTGTGCTTCGGGGCGGACGGTAAGCACCTGTTCGCGGGCGACCTGTTCGGGGTCGTGCGCGAAATTGAGGTTGCGTCCGGCAAAATAACGCGCACGCTTGACGCGAAGGAGTTGCACAAGCTCGACCGCATCCAGGACGTGGGCGGGGTGAAGACCCTCATGCTCGCGGGCGACGGGAAGACGCTGTTCGTCGCGGGCGCGGAGCCGAAGAC
>JBJSXS010000372.1:0-9706 GCA_046086545.1 Gemmata sp. | reverse complement strand
GCGGGCGCGCGTTCTGGAAGGAGTTCTTCACGTTCGCGAACCCGGCCGATCGGCAGAAGTTCGCGGAAACCGAGTGCGTGAAGCGCGTGAAGGAGACCGACGCGATCGTCCAGACCGGAACCCCGTGGTTCGCGAAGTACGGGCTCAAGATGGAAGACCTGCACGGCGTCCGCACGACCGAAGGCTGGCACGCGCGATACGGTGGCGGCGTCGCCGGGAAGGCGGCTGGCGCCGTGGACCCCAACGCCGTGTACTGAGCCGCGAGCGACAACACGAAACCGGGCGGGGCGCTGTGTGCCCTGCCCGGAGGTTGCTTCTGGACGTCAGCGCACACCAAAAGGCAAAGCACCCCGGGGCCGCCCGCCAATTCGGCCGCCACCAACTGGTGTGGCGCACGAGCAACCACCTCGCTCTGCGCCCACCCCCGGTAACGCGATTTCATGGGTTGTTGACTGCGGCCGAGCCGTAACGCTGGCGTGTTTGCTGGGCCCGGAAGTACCGGCGGTACTCGTCCGGCGGGAGCAGGCCGTCGGCGTTCAGGTCCATCTCCGCGAATTCGGTCAGCGGGCGGCCGGCGGCGCGCCACTCGTACAGCGCGACCTGACCGTCCTTGTCCGTGTCGAGTTCGGCGAACCACGTCGGCAGTCCGGTCGGCATGTGCCCGTACCGGACGGCGACCGAGGGGCGGGTCTCTGGTTCGGGGTCCGGCGGGGCGGGCGGGATCGGCTCTTCGGACCCGAACGCCAGAACCGTCAGCACGCGGCCCTCGAAATACGCGACATACTCCTGGGTGCTGATGCGGCCGTCACGGTCGGCGTCCACCTGTCGGGCGACCGCGCGCAGCCGGTCCGTCCACTCGTCCGGCTCCAGAAACCCGCTGCCGTTCCGGTCCAGGTGGCGGAACACCTTCTCGACTTCGGCCAGCGGGTCGTGAACCTTCCACGGCGGCGAGTTACCCGGGCGCAGGAAGTGGGCCGCGTAGTCGAGGAACTGGTCGCGGTCGAGGTCGCCGTCTACGCGCAGGCGACCCGTAGCGCGGTCGTGTAACTCGGCGATCTGCTTGGCGGGCGCGTCACCCCGGCGCCAAACCGGCCCGGGGGTGAGCAGGCTGAACCACTGCTCGAAGTCCTCGCGCGTAACCCCGGGGCTGACGTGCCCGGGGTAGAACTTGTTCAACTCCTTGAGCCACTTGTCGCGCTCGCTCTCCGACGTCTTGCTCGCCTTCTCGGCACCCTTGTAAATGGCCTTGTCCTCGTGGTTCCCCTTGTCGGCCTTCGGCCCCTTCTCCCCCTTCGGCCCCTTCTCTCCCTTCGGCCCCTTTTCCTTTTTTGCCTTCCCGCCGGGCCCTCCGTCCTGCCCGCCAGCCAGTTCGAGGAAAACGGCACACGCCCCGCACGCGAGGGCGAGCGAAACGACCGCGCGGATGAATCTTGACATCGGGTTGTGCGGTAGGAGGAGGATCCGGCGGCGCCGGACCTCTAGCGGCTGTTAAATTATCTCTACTTTGCCAGACTGATGCAAATCAGTTCCTTGTCGTTCCGGACGTAAACGTTCTTGTTGGCGAACGCGGGGTGCATCCAGACAACGAGACGCCCGCGACCGGCCATCGTGTTCGTCGGGTCGATGACGTGTGCGCGGTCGATCTCCTCGTACCCCTTCGGGGTGAGTTTCGCAATGATGAGGTCGCCCTGCTCGTTGAACAGGAAATAGCGGTCGCCGTTCGGGATCAGGAACGCGAGGCTCCACCGCTCCTTGTCGTCCGGTTCGTCTTTTCCAAGTATGGCCTTGGGCGTGCGTGCCCCGCGCGTGGCCCGCATCGACTCCCACACGCGCTTACCGGTGTCCGTCTCGATGCACCGTAGCTGCCCATAACTACACACGCCGTAGATGTGGTCACCCGCCACGACCGGGGTTGCCATGATCGAACTCAGGTCCGCCGTGAGGTCCGGGGTTTCACCCCTCGCTTTACTCTTCCAGACGATTTCGGCCCTGTCCGCTCCGACCTTCAACAGCATCGAGCCGTTGTAGAAGGACGTGACGAACAGCTTGTCGCCGGCGACCTTTCGCGGGGTGGGGGCGGTCAGCGCGGCGCGGACGTCGAACGGCACCCGCCACAGCGCCTTACCGGTACCCGGGTCCAGCCCGACAACGGCGCGCGTGTGCCAGATGATGAGCTGGCGCCTGCCCGCGAACTCGTATATCATCGGCGGGCAGTAGCCGAAGTCCCCCTGGCAACTTTGCGCGGTCCAGAGCTCCTTCCCGGTCTTCTTGTCGAACGCGACCACGAGGCGGTCGTTCGTGCCGCCGACCAGGCAGATGAGTTTGTCGCCGTCCACCAGCGGGTGAGCCGCGAAGCCCCACACCGGTAGCCCGGCCTCGTAGTCCTTCATGAAGTTCTTACCCCAGGCGACCTTGCCGTCGGCGGCGACCGCCCTCAGGTCGCCCATCGCGCCGAGCGTGTACACCATGTCGCCGTCAACGGTAGGGGTGCACCGCGGTCCGGCCGCGTAGCTCACCGTGTACTCGACGGGGTAATCGGTCGCCCACAACGTCCTGCCGGTCTTCTCATCGAGGCACAACAATCGCTCTTTTCCCGTCACGCGGGTGCCCTTCGCGAAGCCGCTTTCGGGCAACTTCGTTCTGTCGGCCGGCACGAGATCGAGAACGAACACCTTTCCGTTCGCGACCGCCGGACCCGCGTAGCCCACGCCCACATCGACCTTCCAGAGGGGTTTCGGCCCGCCCGTCGGGAACTTCTCGACGATGCCGTCCTCACGCCAAACGCCGTCGCGCTTCGTCCCGAGCCACTGCGGCCAGTCCTCAGCGACAGCCACACCCGCACCGCACGCGACCAGAACGACGCTCCACAAACACCGCATGACGCCTCCTGTGGGAATGAGCCCCAGCTGCCAGCACAAAGTCACGAAGCGAACGAAACGCACACTTGCCCGTTCTTTTTTCCGCCGCCTGTTTTGTTGTCTTCTCGGTAACGCGTTTGGCGCGCTATGTGTCGTTTGGTCGGATGCCTTCATCCCAACCACACCGGGCGAGAACGGGCGGGGGTCGGTCCCGTTGAACCCGACTCGGTGTTGTCTTAAAGTAAGCTGGCGGGTGTCGTTGGGCTATCACGCTCGCCACCTTGCCCTCGCTTCAGAGTACCCCGCGCATGTTTGAAGGCATCACGAAGTCGCTCGGCGAGGCGTTCAAGAAGCTCCGGGGCCGCGGGCGGCTCTCCGCGGAGAACGTCAAAGACGGGCTGCGCGAGGTGCGCCGCGCGTTCCTCGAAGCGGACGTAAACTTTAACGTCGCCACCGACTTCATCAGTCGCGTCGAGGCCAAGTCGCTCGGGCAGGACGTGCTCGCCCGCGTGGACCCGTCCGAGCAGATCGTCAAGAACGTGTACGAAGAGCTCGTCGCGACGATGGGGCCGGTGGATCACAAGATCCCCCAGCGCGCCGACCGGCCCGTCGTGCTGATGCTCTGCGGCCTTCAAGGTGCCGGCAAGACCACCACCGCGGCAAAGCTCGCCCTCACGCTCAAGAGCCAGAACCGCAAACCGATGCTCGCGGCCGCGGACCTCCAGCGCCCGGGCGCCGTCGACCAGTTGAAAACCCTCGGCGAGCAGATCGGCGTTCCGGTCTACAGCGAGGCCACTAACCCAGTAGACGTGTGCCGGAACGCGGTGGCCGAAGCGAAGAAGACCCTGTGCGATTGCGTGATCCTCGACACCGCGGGCCGGTTGCAGATCGACGACGCGCTCATGGACGAGCTGAAGCGCATCGACAAGCTGGTGAAGCCCGACGAGTGCTACCTCGTCGTGGACGCGATGATCGGGCAGGAGGCCGCGAACGTCGCGAAGGCGTTCAACGACGCGCTCGAGCTGAACGCTTGCATTCTCACCAAGCTCGACGGCGACGCCCGCGGCGGGGCCGCCATGTCGATCAAGGGCGTCACCGGCGTGCCGATCAAGTTCGTCGGCATGGGCGAGAAGGTCGATAAGCTCGAAGAGTTCGTGCCCGAGCGCATGGCCGGCCGGATCATGGGCCAGGGCGACATGATGGGGATCGTCGAGAAGATCGCCAGCATCCAGAAGGAGATTTCCCAGGAAGAACTCGAGAAGCAGCAGGAGAAGATCCAGAAGGGCGAGTTCACGCTCGACGACTTCCGCAAGCAGTTCGAGCAGATCGCAAAGATGGGCATGAAGGACATGATCTCGCGCATGCCCGGAATGTCGGAGATGATCCCGGACGGCGAGGACCCGGAAGTGGCCTTGAAGCGCGTTCAGGGCATGATCGACTCGATGACCAAGAAGGAGCGGGCCGAGCCGGACATCATCGACACCCCGCGTCGGCGCCGCATCGCAAAGGGTGCCGGGGTCGAACCGCATGAGATCAATCAGTTCCTCAAACAGTTCGCGCAGGTTCGCGTCCTCATGAAGCAGATGTCGCAGATGTCGCTGTGGCAGCGCCTCAAGATGGTCACCGGGATGGGGAAGATGGGTGCGTTCCTCCCGGGCGGCATGGACGGCATGGTGAAGAAAGGCGACACCGGGCACCGCAAGAGTGCCAAAGAGCGAGCCGAAGAGCGTAAGAAGAAAAAGAAGAGGCGTTAACGAACTGAGCGCGGGCGGTATGTGGCTCCGGTTCGCCTCAGGCTGTAACTCAAAGGGAACGGCAACAGGTAGCGACCTGTGTCCTTCCGGTCGCCGGGCGGGTCGGCTTTCCGCATTTGCCCCTCTCCCCGAGCGGCAAACGGGTACTACCCCCTCCCCGCGACCGGCGCTCATCATTCGCCAAATTCATCGTGGCACAGTAGTCGCTTTCGGTATTATCGCTATCATTTCATCTTGCTGCGAATTGTAAGTTCAGGGGAGCTTCCGTGGCTGTTCGCATTCGAATGAAGCAGATGGGCCGGACGCACCGGCACTACTACCGCATTGTGGCCATCGACCACCGCCAGCCGCGCGACGGCAAGGTGATCGAGGAGTTGGGCACCTACGACCCGCACGTCAAGGAGAAGGCGAACCGCGTCACGCTGCGCCCGTCGCGGATCAAGTACTGGCAGAGCGTCGGCGCGCAGGCGTCCGAGCACTGTGAGGCGATCTTCAAAAACTTCATGAAGAAGTGGGAGGAGATCGAGGCTCAGGAGGCCGCTAAGAAGGCTGCCGAGGCGGCCGCGCCGAAAGCCTAACCGAGCCATGCGCTTCGACGTGCTGACGCTGTTCCCGGGCATCTTCGAGAGCTACGTCAAACAGAGCCTACTCGAAGACGCGATACAGGCCGGGCTTGTTCAAGTCCACACCTGGAACATCCGCGACTGGACGTTGAACAAACACAGCCGAGTAGACGACCGCCCGTTCGGCGGTGGCCCTGGGATGGTGCTTTCGCCTCAACCGGTGATCGACTGCGTGAACGCGGTGCGCGCGAAGGCCGAGCCGCCGGGCAAGGTGGTAATGCTGACCCCCGCGGGCGAGCGACTCACGCAGAGAACGGTGGAGAAACTGGCAACCGAACCGCGGTTGCTGCTCCTGTGCGGGCGGTATGAGGGGTTCGACGACCGCATACGGCAGTTGCTCAGTCATGGGAGGTTTCCGTCGGTGACTTCGTGTGCAACGGCGGCGAAGTTCCCGCAATGGTGCTCATCGACACGGTAATGCGACTGCTCCCTGGTGTACTTGGCGACGCGCAAAGCGCCGAAGACGAGTCGCACAGCGAAGATGGTCGCCTCGAGTACCCGCAGTACACCAGGCCAAGGGTGTTTCAGGGTATTGAGGTGCCCGAGGTGCTTGTGAGCGGGAACCACGCGGCCGTCGCCAAGTGGCGCCGCGAGCAGAGCGAACTGCGGAGCCGGCAACAAAACAAGACCAGCGGGGGCAGCGGCCCCCCGCGTTCTTCAAACGAGTGAAATTAGCGCGCCCCACTTTCGGCGCGGAAAGGTAAAGGGATCATGCTCTCGCCACTCCTTCAACTGGTCGAAAAGGGTACCACCAAGTCCGACATCCCGAAGTTCCAAGTGGGTGACCGGATCGAGATTCACCAACGCATTCTCGACGGCGCGAAGGAGCGCATCCAGGTGTTCGAGGGCGACGTGATCGCCTTGAACCACGGCGGTGCCCGCGAGACCGTCACCGTGCGCCGGTTGGTGCAGGGTGAAGGCGTCGAGCGCATTTTCCCGGTCCACTCGCCGCGCATTGCAAAGATCGTGGTCAAGAAGGCCGGTATGGTGCGCCGCGCAAAACTGTACTACCTCCGCGACCGCGTGGGCAAAGCTACCAAGATTCGCGACGACGTGAAGCGCCAGACGCAGATCGACGCGAACCTGAAGACGGCAGCCGAGACCGCGGCGAAGGCCGCGCAGGAAGCCGCCGAGGCCGCGAAGGCGACCGGCGGCGAGAGCAAGACGGCCGCCAAGAAGCGCGCCCGCAAGGAAGCCGAGGCCGCAAAGAAGAAGTAACGCGTGGGCGGCACTCAAGCTGCACGTGATGCCGAAAAGCCGCCCCCCGAGGGCGGCTTTTCGCGCTGGCGTTGGTGGAAGCGGTGGTTCGGGCGGCGCAGCGAACGCGCCGCGGCCAGGCACCTCCGCCGCTTGCGCTTTCGCCTGATCGCCTTTAACGTGAGCGACGCCGCGGGCGAACTGGACATCCTCGCCATCGACGGGCAGACGCTGGTGGTTGTCGAGGTGCGATCGACGTCGAGCGCCCGCCCGGACGCGATCAACGAAACCGCCGCGTCGGTGGACGCCCGCAAGCAAAAGAAGATCACAGACGCGACCGCCCGGTTCCTCGCGCGCCGGGGCCTGTTGGGCAAAATCGCGGTTCGATACGATGTCCTCGTGATCGCCTGGCCGGATCACGTTCGCGAACCCGCCGTGCACCACATCCGTCATGCGTTCGAGTCCGTAGGCCGCTTCCAGTTCTTCACGTAGGACCGGGGGCCGTCCTACAAACGGAGTCTCTCATGTCGTTCCCGCCGGTCGAGGAGCAACTCGCGATCATTCTGCGCGGGGCCGCGCAGACGGAGACGCATGACGAACTGAAAAAGAAGCTCACCAAGAGCTGCGAGACCGGGAAACCGCTGCGCGTCAAGTACGGCATCGACCCCACCGGCTTCGACGTTCACCTGGGCCACACGGTGCCCCTTCGCAAGCTGCGCCAGTTCCAGGAACTCGGCCACACAGCTGTTCTCATCATCGGGACCGCGACCGCGGCCGTCGGCGACCCGTCGGGGCGCGACGCGAGCCGGCAGGGGCTGACACCGCAGCAGATCGAGAAGAACGCGCAGACGTACCTCACGCAGATCGCGAAAGTCATCGACGTGATAAAGGCCGAGGTGCGCCCCAACGCCGATTGGTTCGACAAGTTCACGTTCGCGGACATGCTGAAGTTGCTCGGCAGCACGACCATTCAGCGGATGCTCGAGCGGGACGACTTCACGAAGCGCATCAAGTCCGGCACCGCGATATACCTGCACGAGTGCCTGTACCCGCTCATGCAGGGCTGGGACTCCGTCGAAATCCGCGCCGACGTTGAACTCGGCGGCACCGAACAGCTCTACAACCTGATGGTCGGCCGCGACCTCCAGCGCACTGCCGGACAGGAGCCGCAGGTGTGCCTTACCATGCCAATCCTCCGCGGGCTGGACGGCGAGAAGAAGATGGGCAAGAGCCTCGCCAACTACATCGGGCTGAACGAACCGGCAAAGGAGATGTTCGGCAAGACGATGCGCATTCCCGACGGGCTGATGAAGGAGTGGTTCACGCTGCTGACCGACCGCGCGGACGCGGACATCGATGCCGTCGTGAAGGGCCATCCGAACGAGGCGAAGAAGTCCCTCGCCCGGGACATTGTGACGTTCTACCACGGTGCGCCGGCCGCCGCCGAGACGCTCGCGGACTGGCACAAGCAGTTCAGCGGCGGGCAGAAGGGTGACCCCGACCACATCGACGAGGTCACGGTCCCAACCGCGAAGCTCAAGGACGGCGCGATGCTCGCGGTGGACCTGATCGCGGACACGAAGCTGGCCGCGAGCAAGGGTGAGGCGCGCCGGAAGATCGAGGAGGGCGCGTTCAACTACGGGCCGGACCGCACGAAGCCCGCGGACGGGAAGGCCGCACTGCCCGTGACCGATGGGCTGGTGATACGCCTCGGGCGGAAGATCCTCCGGGTGCGGTTGGGCTGACCGGGCAACCCGCCCCGCGAGCGAGGGTCGCGCGGCCCAGCGCCCGTTCTCGCCGGGCGGGCTATACGTTCGTCACTTCTCCCTCTTCGGCAGCAGGTTCATCACCGCGAGGCTCATCGTGCGGACCCCTGTGCGGATGCTCGGCTCCGGGACCGGGGCGTAACCGTTCGTGTGCATCCCCGGGAGGGAGGCCGCCCCGGGCTTCTGGGCCGCGTCGTACTTTTCCTGCTCGATGGTGCCAATGAAGTAGATCAGCGCCGGGATCTTGCCGCCGTCGGAGTATCGCGCGAAGTCTTCCGCGCCCATCATCGGGCGGCGGTTGCCCCGAACCTTGTCCGCACCAAGTATTTCGCGGAACACGGCTCCACACTTCTTCGCGAGTTCCACGTCGTTATAGGTCGCGGGGGTGAACTCCTCCAGGCTCACTTTGACCTCAGGGGGCGGGGCGTTGGCGCCCACCGCGGCGGCTTTCGCGATGCGGTCGATCGACTTCAGCACGCGGTCGCGGGTGGCGTTGGTCGTGCTCCGCACGGTGAGTTGCAGCTTCACCTCGTTCGGAATGATGTTGTGCTTCGTGCCGCCGTGGATCGAGCCGACCGTGACCACCACCGGGTCGAGCGGGTCCGTTTCGCGGCTCACAATGGTTTGTAAATCGAGGATGATGCGCGCCGACAGCACGATGGGGTCGATCGTGACGTGCGGGGCCGCGCCGTGCCCGCCCTTGCCCTTCACCAGAATGTCCACGGTGTCGGAGTTCGCCATCGCCAGCCCCTCGCTGAACCCGAGCGAGCCCGCAGGGCTCAACGGGTCGGAGTGCAACGCGAGCGCGTAGTCGGGCTTCGGGAACTTGGTGTACAGGCCCGCGTCGAGCATCTGTTTGGCGCCCGCGACGATCTCCTCGGCCGGTTGTGCGATGAACACCACCGTGCCGCTCCACTGGTTCTTCGCGCTCGCCAGCACCCGGGCCGTGCCGACCCAACTGGTCATGTGGATGTCGTGCCCGCAGGCGTGCATCACGCCCACTTCGACGCCGTCGCGGTTCTTAACCTTCACCTTGCTCGCGTAGGGCAGTCCGGTTTGCTCGGTGATG
The DNA here is from genome assembly GCA_046086545.1 of Gemmata sp. Lineage (GTDB taxonomy): Bacteria > Planctomycetota > Planctomycetia > Gemmatales > Gemmataceae > Gemmata. Next base: position 439 of record JBJSXS010000372.1, on the reverse strand, counting down.
GGAAGCGCGTCCATGTCGGTGCGGACCAGCACGACCGGTCCGGGGCCGTTCTTCAGCACCGCGACGACACCGTGGCCACCGAACTTCTCGGTCACTTCGTACCCGGCCTTTCTCATTTCCTCGGCGAGGCGCTTCGCGGTGTTCTCCTCCATCAATGAGAGTTCCGGGTTCGTGTGGATGTGCTGGTAGAGGCCGACCAGATCCTTGATCTCGGCGTCGAGTTTCTGATCCGCCGCCCCGAGTCGGTCCTTGACCCAACCGGCCGGTAGTTGCACTTTCGCGCCGGGTTGCTCCGACGTAGGCGGCTGTACCGGCTGTGGTTCGACGCCGGAAACGCCGAGGGAGACGGTTAACACGAGTAGCCCGGACAGGCGGCGCGGCAGCATGAGTTCGGCCTATGGCGGTGGGAGTTGGGGCGGGTTCAACAAACGCCGGAAAC
>JBJSXS010000371.1:0-6217 GCA_046086545.1 Gemmata sp. | reverse complement strand
CCTTTCCGCGGCGCGCGGACGTAGACGACGTCGAAGTCGTATTTCACCGTTTTGTCGGTGGAAATGTGCGGCGGGTCGATGTTGATGACGCCGGTGAGCCGCGTTTCCGGTGCCGCCAGACCGACGCCGGCGAGTAACGCGAGCGCCAGGAAAGGCGGTGCGCCGCGCAGCGTGCGAAAGGCAGAGGAACTCATGGCCGCGTTCCTTCGACGGGTACAGGAGGGTGAGAGCCGGCCGGAATCAGACGCTTCGGCCGACACGACACGGTTCAGAGTGACCGGGCGGGTGAAGGGAGTGTCAACGGCCCGAGGATAGCCGACGGGGAAGAAAGTGTCACGCGGTTTTTGCGCCAGCGTGTTTCTCGCGCCGAGACCGTGCCGGCTCTCCTGCGCGGGGTAAACTGGAACTGGCGGCCGGCGGACCGACGCGAGAAAGGCGACAGAATCGCGGACCCGCACGCCCGCCGCCGGGGATTAAGTACCAGCCCGATTGTTGACGAGCGAGGTACCCGATGACGACATACCGGTTCGCCGCAGGGGTGATCGCGGCCCTGCTCGCGAGCAACAGCTGGGCCGTCCCGGGTGCGGCCGACGACCCGAAGCCGATGAAGCCCGGCGGGAAGCCGCCTCCGCCGCAGTACGACCACCCGGCCCGTGACCCCGCCCTGGTCGCCACTGCCATCGATCGGGAGATCGACCGCGCTCTGGCCGCGGCGAAGGCACCCGCGTCCCCCGCGGCAGACGACGCCGAGTTTCTCCGCCGTGCTCACCTCGACATCGCGGGCCGGGTTCCCACCGCCGAGCGGGCGGCCGCGTTCCTCGACGGCATCGATCCGGAAAAGCGGCGGAGGCTGATCGATGAGTTGCTCGCGTCGCAGGACTTCGGGCGGCACCTCGCCGACCTGTGGCGGCCGCTGCTGGCCCCACGCGACCCGGCGAACACCAAGCCGCAGGTCGACAAGTTCTCGCCGTGGCTGGCCGAGCAGTTCAACCGGAACCGCGGGTGGGACTCACTCGCTGGGGAATTGCTCGGGGCGACCGGGGACGTGAAGGACCGTCCGGAGACGACTTTCCTGATGTCGTACGCGGAGGGCGCTCAGCCCAAGCCGGACCTCCTCGCCGGGGCCGCCGGACGGGTGTTCCTGGGTGTGCAACTCCAGTGCGCCGAGTGCCACGACCACCCGTTCGCCCCGTGGAAGCAGGACGACTTCTGGGGCGTCGCCGCCTTCTTTGGCAAGCTCCGCAACACGGGCACGAAGGGTCCGCCCTGGGTACTCACCGAAGACCCGGACCCCAAGCCGCTGGACGTGAAGAACGGCGGCGTCGAGCGCCCGAAGCTGCTCGCGGGCGGCGTGATCGTCGTCCCCGGCACCGGCGGGAACAAGGGCGTCGGTCGCGAGGTTCCGGCGAAGGTGCTGGGCGGCAAACCGCTCAAGCTCGACGACACGGCCGCGTTCCGGCCCGAGTTCGTCACCTGGCTCACCGCGAAGGACAACCCGTACTTCGCCCGGGCGCTCGTGAACCGGGCGTGGGCGCAACTGTTCGGCCGCGGCCTGGTGAACCCGGTGGACAACATGAGCGGCGACAACGGGCCGTCGCACCCGGCTCTGCTCGACCTGCTCGCCGAGGAGTTCACCGCGAGCGGGTTCGACGTCAAGCACCTCTACCGCTGCCTGTGCAACACGAAAGCCTACCAGCGGACCAGTCGCGGACCTGCGAGCGAGCAGGGCGCGGGGCTGTTCGCTCGGATGGCCGTCAAGCCGGTCGGCCCGGAGGCGCTGTACGACTCGCTCGCGGTCGTCTACGGCGGCTCGCTGGACAAGCCCTCCCCGCCGGGAAGCAAGCCCGTTGCGAAGCCGGGCGAGAAGCCCGCATACGGGCCGACGAACCCGCGCGACGAGTTCGTGAACTTCTTCCGCGGGCAGGGCGGGGGCGAACCGGGTGAGTTCGCACACGGCATCCCACAGTTCCTCCGACGAATGAACGGCGAGCGGTTCAACACCCCCGCGCCCGTCATCGAGCGGCTCGCGAAGACCGAGGCGAGCAGAGAGAAGGCAATCGAAACGCTGTACCTGACGGCCCTTGCTCGCCGCCCGACCGCACCCGACAAGGAACTGATGACGCAGTACATCGCGGGCCGGCCCACACCCGCGGACGGGTATTCCGGCGTGCTGTGGGTGTTGCTCAACAGTGGCGAATTCGTTCTGAACCGGTGAGGACCGACCCGTGTTTCGTCATACCGAACCCCCGCCCTCGCGACGGGAACTGCTCAGGCTCGCCGCGGCCGGTGTCGGCGCAGCGTCGCTCTCGGGCTGGTTGGGACCACTCGCGAGCCGCGCCGCTGAGTCCGGCAAGAAGGGGCGCGCGTGCATCGTCCTGTGGATGGACGGCGGCCCGAGTCACATCGACACGTTCGACCCCAAGCCGGACGCACGGGCGGAGGTCCGCGGCGAGTTCAAGGCCATCGACACCGCCGTGCCCGGCATTCAGGTGTCTGAGAAGCTCCCGACGCTCGCGGGGCTGATGAAGGATATCGCCATCGTGCGCGGGATGAGTACCGAGGAGCCGGACCACGGGCGCGGCCGCCTGTACATGCACACCGGCTACCGGCCCGGGGTCGGCGGGGTCGAGTACCCGGTGCTCGGGTCGGTCGCCTCGGCCGAGCTCGGTGCGCCCGACGCGACGCTGCCGAACTTCGTGGTCACCGGCACACCCCTGAACAAGTACGAGTTCGTGATGACGCCCGGCTACCTCGGCCCACGGCACCAACCCCTGGCCCTCGCCGACCCGGCAAAGGGGTTGGAAGACCTGAAGCCGCTCGCGGCCGACTTCGATGCCCGGGTATCTCTGCTGGAAGAGATCGAGCGCCATTTCGCGAAGGATTACCCCGCGCGCGCCACCGAGGCCCACAAGACGACGCTGGCCCGGGCCGCGCGGCTGATCCGGTCCGACAAGGCGAAGGTGTTCGACCTCGACCGGGAGCCGAAGGCGGCGCGCGACGCCTACGGGGACACGACGTTCGGCCGCGGGTGCCTGCTCGCCCGCCGACTGGTCGAGGCGGGTGTGCCGTTCGTCGAGGTGTACCTGCAGAACTGGGACACGCACGAAAAGCCGGTCGCCGAGACCGCGAAGGGGCTAATGACCCAGGTGGACCGCGGGATGGGCGCACTGCTCCGCGACCTGAAGGACCGCGGCCTGCTCGACACGACGCTGGTCGTCTGGATGGGCGAGTTCGGCCGCACGCCGCGGGTGAACCGCAACGGCGGCCGCGACCACTACTCCCGCGCGTGGACGACGGTTCTGGCCGGCAGCGGCGTGAAGGGCGGGCGGACGGTCGGGCGCACCGACGAGAACGGCGCGACGGTGGCCGAGCGTCCGGTGTCGGCCCGCGACTTCATGGCCACCGTCTGCAAGGCCCTGAATATCGACCACACGAAGACGGTGGACACGCCGGGCGGTCGCCCGGTGAAGGTGGTCGAGAAGGGCGCCGCCCCGGTTGCCGAGTTGTTCGAATGACCCGGCCCCGCTGATCTGATTGATTCACCACCGCTCAACCGTTCCGCACCGCACGACCGGAGCGCAACCCAGGCCGGCCGCGGACCAAGGAAGAGATCCGCGAGCTGATCCTGAACCTGGCGCGGGAGAACCGTTGGGCCTACACGCGTGTGCTTGGAGAACTGAAGAAGCTCGGGATCACGACGGTCGGTCGCACGACTGTGGCCAACATCCTGCGCCCGGAAGGTCTGGGGCCGGGACTGGCGCGGGCCGGCTGCCTGCTCGGGGCCTCGCCGATCGTCACCTGGCCGTACCCGATCGACCCGTGGCCGTGCGAACCACTGCCCGACGAGTTCGACCTGCTCATCTACGCCAAGAACGGCCACCGGCCCGGGTTGCTCGAACACCTGGCCGAGACGTTCCCCCGGCACGTGCAGTTCCACTACGGACAGTTCCGGCGCGAGCAGTTGTTCGAGGCCGCACGCCGATCGAGGGCCTGCGCCTACCTGGCCGACGACGACCACGGCCCGCTCGCGCTGCAGGAGATCCTGCTCGCCGGCTGTCCGGTGGTCGGCGTCCGCACCGGGGCACCGTTCGTGAATGACGGTGTCACCGGCGTCCTGGTCGACCGCTTGCCGCCCGGTGCCAAGTGCGTGGAGAACGACGCGGACGCGGCGGCGCTCGGTGTGTTCGTCGCAGGGATTCAACGCGGGGTGGAGATGAGGCGAGACGAGGTACGGGCTTCTGCTGCAGAAGCGTTCGGCACGGAACGGATCGTGGACCAGGTCGTTGCGGCACTGGACAGGAGTCGGACTTACGATTCTGCTGATCGACGGGGTCCCCAGGGGCCGGGGGCGGTCCAGAACCGATCGAACGCGGATCCGGTTTCGACTGCCCCGGCGACCGGGACCAGGAACGGCACCAGTTCGTCGATGACGGATTGAAGGGATTTGGGCACGTCGTCGAGCCTCGTCTTCCGCACGAACCCCTGCCACTGCGTTTGCTTCGCGGCGTCGCCGCCGAACGTCGGGGTCAGGGCGGTCGGTTGAGCGACGACCGCCGCCTTCCGGTGGGCAAACGTCCTCCGGACCGCGGCGGCCAGCGTGACCCCGTCGAAGTCGAACCGCCGGCGGAGAACCCAGAGGTCGTAGAAGTCCTTCATCCGGCTGTTCAGCAGACCGAGTTTCGTCATCGCCTCGAACTTCTCGGCCACGACCGTCTCGCGGGGATACCCGAGCAGTTGCGGGGCCGGGAAGTCCAGCAGGGCGGGGTACTCGGTCATCGCCGCCGCCGGCGTCACCACGTCGCCGAAGCTCGTGTCGATTTGCATCGACACCCGTGCGTTCTGGAGCGTCACCAGGAACGTGACCCGCACGCCGGAGTAGTCCGCGTCCTCCTTGATCGCCTCACCCGCCACGCTCTCGGCATCGAAGACCAGTCCGTCCGGTTCCACCACTTGCCCGCACACCTCCCGCATCACGTCGACGACCGCTTCGACCGCGTTGTCCATCCGGGCGAGGAAGTCGATGTCTTTCGTCGGCCGGGACGACGGCCCGCCCCAGGCCGTGAACATGAGCGCCCCTTTCAGCACGAACTTGTCCGCGTGCCGCGACCGCGTCAGGCGGTACAGGAAGCGCTCCATCGCGAAGTACTGGAGCACCTCCTGGAACGGCCGGTCGGTTTCCTTCGCCGTATTGGTCAGCCGCTGGCGGACCGAGGCGGGCAGGTTCTTGCTCACAGCAGCGACTCCAGGTACGGCCGGGCGACGCGGGCCACGCGGCAGACGGCGGCGTAGCGGAGGATCGCATCGACGTCGACCCGCCCCTGGGCCTTGTACCTGCGGACCGCTTCCAGCACGGTGTCGAGCCCGACCTCGCCGCGGTGCTTGAAGCAGTCGGCGAGCGTCTTCTCGCGGCTGTAGACCTTCACCGCCACCCCGTCGAGTTGGTGCGTCTCGATGCCGGCCTCGTAGGGGGCGGGACTCAGCCGTACGCTCCGAATCGGAGGGTAGTCGAGGCGCGGGGGTTCGCTGTTGCGGGGGACGGCGATCCAGACCGCGTGCGGGATCTGCGTTGTCATCTCGTGGAACGCCAGCGCCGAGATCAGGTAGACGACCCCGTGCGGAACCTTGGCCGCGACAGTCACGAGGTCGGGGTGGCTCAGCGGCGGGGCGTCGGTCAGCCGGTACAGTCCGCGGGCGAGGGCTTCGACCCGGCCCGCGTCGCGCATGGCGTACAGCGTCCGGCGGAGCACCCCGGCCTGCAGCGCGTCGGCCATTCGCAGGATGCCGCCGTGCCGGCGGAACGCGGCGATCGCCTTCCGCACGTCCGGAGCGTCTCGTTCCGCGGTCTCGGCGGTCATTACAATATACCTCCCGAAATATAAATCTGGAGGTATTATGTACCAAGCGGGCGACGCGGTCAACCTCGAAAGCCGTCGTTCACGAAGACTGCCTCAACGGGATTTTGGCCCAGAACAGCCCAAAAGTCTCGCCTTCGAAGAGCGTCCCTTGCGGGCCGCGGTGGGGAACGGGTTGTTAACTTTTCGCGGTCGTCGCTCAAGAGATCGAGAGACTTTCGGCCGATTTTCGACCTGATCGGACCGTTCCTTCTGGTCTGCTCCCCGAAAAGTGATCCAGGTGGTATGAGAGTCTCCAGAGCCCCGACGAGGGGAGGAGACGAGCGATGTCGAAGAAGCACACGCCGGAGCAGATCATTCGCAAG
>JBJSXS010000370.1:0-11158 GCA_046086545.1 Gemmata sp. | reverse complement strand
TTTGCGCTTCACGGTCACGAAGAACGCGCCGCACAGGTCCTTGCCCTCGGCGTCGGCGAACCACGCCTTGAGGGTGGTCTTGCCCGCGGGCAGCTTCGCGGTGACCGTCGCGCCGGTCGCCGTGGCGTCGGCCTTGGTTTCCGCCTTGACGCCCGCGATGTCGATCTTCGCTGCCGCGATGGTCGGGAACACCTTCGTTTCGACCTTCGGTTTCGCGGGCGTGCCGGCCGGCTCGTACTTCGCCCCGAGCGCGGCCCTCGTCTGCTCCGGCCAGCGGCGGAGGGTGAACTCGTACTCCCCGGCCGCCTCGACGTTGATGTGCCAGGTGCCGCCGGTGGGCCCGCCGACCGCCTCCCGCACGTACCCGCTGTTGTCCGCGTAGATGTTCTCCCAGTCCCCGCTCGTCAGCTCCACGACGGGCTGCGGCTTCGCGCCGATGCTCTGCGGCACGAAGTCGGTCAGCAGCGGCTCGACGCCCTTCCACCAGGCCTCGTAGTGGTCCCGCATCGCCCTCAGAACTTCCGGGTTCTTGGCCGCGACGTTCTCCTTCTGCGCGCGGTCCGCGACCACGTCGTACAGTTCGTCGCCCTTCACGAGCCGCCACCTGCCCCAGATCACACACGCCTCGAACTTCTTGGGCACCTGCCCGTACTGCACCACGAGTTTGCGGTCGGGGAGGTCCGCCGCCGTCCCGCGGAGCAGACCCGCGAGGCTCGCGCCCCTGTAAAGCTCGTCCTTCGGGTCGAATTGCGGCTGCGGCACGGCGCACAGGTCGCAGAGCGTCGGCAGCAGGTCGGTGTTCTGCGCGGGCGCGCTGACGTCGCGCGGCGCGCCCAACTTTCCGGCGGGCCACCGGATCCAGCACGGCACGCGGTGCCCGCCGTCGTAGTAGGTGGTCTTGCCGGCGCGCAGCCCGGCGTTGTGGGTGGCCACGCCCGCGGTCCCGCCGTTGTCGGTCATGAAGATCACGACGGTGTTGTCGCAGCTTCTCATCGGCGAGGAACCTGTCGAGGGCACCGAACCGCTTATCGAGGTGCGCGATCATCCCGAAGAACGCCGCCGGCACGCCCTTGCCCTGGTACGGCTTCACGTACTCCTCGAGCTCGATGAACGGGGCGTGCGGGGCGTTCGTCGGGATGTAGCACAGGAACGGCGCGCCCTTCGCCTTCTGCTCCTTCATCCACGCGGTCGCCGCGTCGAACCAGAAGTCGGTGCAGTGGCCCTTGAACCGCTCCGCGGTGCCGTTGCGGAAGTACCGGCCGTCGATCAGCGGGTGGTCGAACTCGGGCGTGCTGTTGAGCATCCCCCAGCCGAGGTGGTACACGCTCTCCTGAAACCCCTTGTCGATGGGCCGGTGCGGGTACACGTCGCCCAGGTGCCACTTCCCGAAGATGCCGGTCCTGTACCCGGCCTTCGCGAACACCTCCGGCAGTGTGGCGAGGCCCGGGCGCAGGAACGTGCGCCCCGCGGTGACCGACGTGGCGCCGTTCCGCAGCGCCGCGAGCCCGGTCATGAGCTGGCCGCGCGTGGGGCTGCACATCGGGCACACGTGGAAGTCGGTCAGCCGCACCGACTCCCGCGCGAACGCATCGAAGTTGGGCGTCTTCAGCACGGGGTTACCCATGAAGGAGAAGTCACCCAGCCCCTGATCGTCGGTCATCACGATGACGACGTTCGGCCTGTCGGCGGCCGCCAGTCGCGCGGCGCACGCAGGCGTCACGAGGGCCAAAAGGGCGAGGGCCGTGCGGATCATTTCTTCTCCTTGAGCACGAGTTCGACGCTGCGAACGTCGGCCACGGTTGCCCCGGGCACCCGGGTCGCGCGGAGCGTGAGCGCGCCCTTACCGGCCGGCAGCTCAACGGCGCCGAGCGAGAGCGGGCGAAAGTCCTTCACGAGCGACTCGCCGGCGCGCGGCACGCGGTCGCCCTCCTTGCCCCTGAGCGGCGGCTCGTGCGCCGCCGCCACGGTGCCGGTCCGCTTCGCCGCGCCGAACGACAGCTCGATGGTGGAACCGACATCGCCCTTCGGACAGGTGTAGTGAATAATGGCCTCGTAGGTGCCCGCGGCGCTGACCTCGATGTTCCAGGTCATCGAGTCGTCCGGCTTCGCCCACCCGGTGAAGAACGAGCAGTTCGGGGCGCCCGCGCTGCGCTTCACGCCGCCGTGCGGGACCCCGTCACGCGCGGGGAGGACCGTTCGCGGGAACTCGGCGTACCCCACCGGGAATGGGCGCCCGTCGCCCTTGGGCAGTGCGCCCAGGACGTCCCTCCGCCACCTCTCGACCGCCGCGGTCAACCGCCGCACGTCCTCGGGCCGGTCCGCCGCGACGTTCTTCGTTTGCGACGGGTCGGTCAGCATGTCGAACAGCGCGCCGCTCGCGTCGAGCCGAAACCGCTGGTCGCGCGCGCTGGTTTTGCCGGCCCAGTGGTTGAACAGGGTGCGCTCCGGCGGCCGCGGCGGGGCCCCGGTCAGCCACCGCGCGAGGCTGATGCCGTCGAACGGCTTGTCGCCTGCCCGCGCGATGCCGCACAGGTCGATCAGCGTCGGGCACAGATCGACGGCCGCCGCGACGGGCTCAACGACGGTGCCCGGGCGCACCTTCGCGGGCCACCGCACGAGCAGCGGCGAGCGCACCCCGCCCTCGTCGGTGCTGCCCTTGCGGCCCTTCATCCCGCCGTTCCAGCGCGGGCCGTTCGGCCCGTTGCCGCAGAAGTACACCACGACGGTGTTGTCTTGCAGCTTGTGCGCCCGGAGCGCCGCGAGCAGCCGCCCCACGTTGTCGTCGATGTTCTCGCACATCGCGAGCGCGGCCCGCGTGTGACCGAGGTCCTCCTTCTTGTCCCCGAACAGGTTCAGCGGGGCCTTCTCGAACCGCTTCCAGTACGCGTCCGGCACCTGCATCGGCGAGTGCGGCGTGTTGAGCGCGAGGTAGCAGAACGACGACTTGCCCGTCTTCGCGTTCGCCCTGAGGAACTCGATCGCACGGTCGGTGAGGTCGTCCGTGATGTAGCCTTTGCCCTTCACGTCCGTGCCGTTGTGGTCGAGGGGCGGGTCGAAGTACTCGCCCCAGTGCCCGGAGGTGAACCCGTAGTACTCGGTGAACCCCCGGCCGTTCGGGTGGTACGGGTACTGCGAGCCGTTGTGCCACTTCCCAAAACACCCCGTCGCGTAGCCCGCGGCCTTGAACGCGTCGGCGATGGTGCGCTCGTCCAGGTCGAGGCGCTCGGCGCCGGTGCTGACCCCGTGCACCCCGCCGCGCGGGTGCCAGCGCCCGGTGAGGAACTCGGCCCGCGTCGGGCTGCACACCGGCTGCACGAAGAACCGCTCGAACTTCGCCCCGTCGGTCGCGAGCGAATCGACGTGTGGCGTGCGGAGGTTGCTGTTGCCGTTCAGGCTCAGGTCGCCCCAGCCCTGATCGTCGCTCAGGATCACGACGACGTTCGGCCTCTCGGCGGCGGCCAGCCGCGAGCCGCAGGCGAGCGCGCCGGCGAGCAGCGCGAGTGCGACGAAGGCGCGCATGTGGAACCTCGGTGGGTGCTACTTCTTCGCCGGCGGCTCGACGGCCGCGGGCTTGAACGCCGTCAGCTCCGGCAGCTTCACGCGAATCCCGTCTTTCGGGACGTCCCGGTTCGCGGTCCACACGATGCCGTTGAGGATCAGCGTGCGCAAGTCGTCGACCGCCCAGGAGCGGTAGAAGTGCGGCATCACCACGGAGAACCCGCGGCCGCCGTCCTCGCGCTCCGCGGCCCACGCGACCGTCTGCTTGTTGGGCTTCTCCGGCGGCAGCAGCGCGGTCGCGACCGCCGTAACGGTCTTGGCCGGGCCGTCCGAGCCGAAGTAGTTGTCGATGTACGGCTCGTCGTGCAGCGTGAACCGCTTCCACCCGCGCAGGACCGGGTGCGCGCCCTTCGTCGGCTCGACGGTCGCTTCCTTGAACACGCGCGCGACGGACCTGTGGTGGCCGCACCGGGTGGCGAAGTACCCGCCGGTCCAGTGCAGCAGCGGGTGCTCGCCCGCGGCGGTGACGTGCTTGGCTTCCAGCCCGGTGGCGTAGTGGATGCACACGATCCCGCAGCCGCGCCCGGTCAGGGTCGCGAGGTGCTTCATGATCGTGTCGCGGTTCGGCATCACTTCGGGCGGGAACAGGTCCCCGATGAACACCACGGTCGCAACGTCCGCGAACGCCGTGTCGCCGTTCTCGGGCCACTCGGCCGCCACGTCGCATCTGAGCCCCGCGGCCTCGACGCAGTGCTTCAGGAGCCGCCCGCCGGCCGCCACCTCGTGTGTGCCCGGCGGGTGCGCGCTCGGGCCGACCACGACCAGCACGCGCGCGGCTCGCCCCTCTGCGCCCGCGGGGAGGGCGGAAGCGAGAACCGCGGCGGCGGAACCCGCGAGGGCGGTGCGGCGGGTGATGGCGCCGGGGGGAGGGCGCATCTCGGGTCCTCCTGGGCCGTCGGTTAGCGCTTCGCGGGCGGCGTGTCCGGCGGGAACTGCCGGTGCAGCGCGGCCCGGGCCGCCTTCTGATCGGCCGATTCGCGCACCGGATCGAACACGTTCCTCAGTTCGGCGGGGTCGCGCGCGTGGTTGTAGAGCTCCGCCGCGAGCAGCTTGCCGGTGGCCCAGTCGCGCCACTCGGTGTAGCGGACGTTCGCGAACGCGACGCTGTAGCCCATCGCGTCGGGCACGCCCTTCTCGGTGCGGTCGAAGTACGCGGGCCGCGGGTGCTGCGTGAACGCGCCCCGCTTCGCCTCCATCGCGGGGTCGGCCAGGACCGGGGAGAGGTCCGCGCCCTCAAGGCCGGCGGGCGCTTTGAGGCCGCACAGCGCGGTCAGCGTCGGGAACAGGTCGATCAGCTCCGCGAGCGATCGAGCGACCTTGCCGGCCCCCTTCGCGCCCGGGGCCGAGACGATGAGCGGCACGCGGGCGTCGAACTCGAAGCACGAGGTCTTCGCCCAGAGCCCGTGCTCGCCGATGTGGTACCCGTGGTCGCTGAGGAACACCACCACGGTGCGCTCGCGGAGCTTGTGGTCGTCGAGTGCCCGCAGCACTTTGCCGACCTGGGCGTCCATGTAACTTGTTGGCGAAGTACCCGTGCCGCATCTCCCGCACCTGCTCCGCGGTCGGTTTGACATTCTTCGGCGGCGCGCCCAGAATTTCGCGCGAGTCGTGTAGCGCCACCGCCGCGGCGCTCTTCGGCGGCGCCGGGTCGAGCGCCGGCAGCGTCTGCGCGTCGTACAGGTCCCAGTACCTCTTCGGCGCGTTGAACGGCGCGTGCGGCTTCCAGAACCCGACCGCGAGGAAGAACGGCTTGTCCTTGACGGCGGCGAGCGTCCGGACCGCTTCCGCGGCGACGCGGCCGTCGTAGTACGCGTCGTCGGGCACGTCGCGGCACTCGCACATCGGCACCGCCCCGTAGTCGCGCCCGATCCCCCGCGCCAAGTTGGGCGGCAGCTCGCCGCGGACCTCGGGCTTGTCGTCGCCGTGGGTGGCGTAGTGCAGGAACTCGTCGGCGCTCCACGACCGCCGGTCGCCTTTCTCCTTGGTGTGCCAGTTGTGGAAGATCTTGCCGACGCCACGCGTCTCGTACCCGTGCTCCTTGAACCACAAGGGCAGTGTGGTCACGGCCGGGTTCTTCTCGCGGAAGTGCGTGCCGTTCGACCACAGGTGCAGCGCGTCGGGCCGCCTGCCCGTGAGGAACGACGAGCGCGACGGGTTGCACACCGCCTGCTGGCAGTACGCGCGCTCGAACCGCACGCCCCGCGCTGCCAGCGCGTCGATGTGCGGGGTCTTCGCGACGGACCCGTAGCACCCCAGCTCGGCGCGCAGGTCGTCGGCGACGATGAACAGCACGTTGGCCTGCTCGGCGCCGCGCGCGAGGGGCACGAGCGCGAGGAGCGCAACGAGGGGCGGGCAGATTCGGCGCATCGGTGCTAGTCCTTCGCCCTGTTCGCGGGCAGCTCGGGCTTGTTCGTTGTGGGTAGCAGCTCGCGCAGCTCCTTCTTGGTTCCCGCGAGCCTCTGGTCCTTCGCGAGGTTCGTCCATTCGTTGGGGTCGGCGTCGTGGTCGTACAACTCCTCGCCGCCGTCGGCGTAAGAGATGTACCGCCAGCGCTCGGTGCGCACCGCGTGGTTGTTCAGGTGGTAGGTGGTGACCCCGGGCGCGGCCCACCTCGCCTTCGGGTCTTTGAGCAGGGGCGAAACGTCCGCCCCCTCCACGTGCTTCGGGCGGGCGATGCCGCACAGCGCGCACAGCGTGGGGTACACGCTCATCAGGTCCACGGTGCGGTCGCACACCCCGCCGGCTTTCGTCACCCCGGGGGCCACCCAGATGAACGGCATTCGCGTGCTTTCTTCCCACAGCGCGAACTTGCGCCAGTGCTCCTTCTCGCCGAGGTGCCAGCCGTGGTCGCCCCAGAACACGATTACGGTGTTCTCCTTGTGCGGCGACTTGTCGTAGGCGTCGAGCAGGCGCCCGATCTGCGCGTCGCAGTACGCGATGGCCGCGAGGTAGCCCTGCACGGCCTCCTTCCACCGCCCGGACCGGAGCACCTCCGCGTGGTCGCCCTTCGGCTTGGCGAACCTGATGCCGGCCGCGGGCACGTCACCGAGGTCGTCCTTCGTGTGCGGCGGGAGCTCGATCCTGTCCAGCGGGAACAGGTCGTAATACTTCTTCGGCACGTTCCACGGCATGTGCGGCTTGTGCAGCCCGACCGCGACGAAGAACGGCTTGTCGTGCTTCGCGCCCAACTTCTCGATGCCGTAGTTGACGATGCTCTCGTCCTGAAGTTTCGAGTCGTCGGTGAGCGGTTGGAACTTGATCCCGCCGACGCCGTCGTTCTTCGCGTCGGCGTGCGGGGTCACCTTCTCCTTGCCTCCCACGAAGTAGTCGGTCCACTCCCCGTCGCGGTGGGCGCTCGCGTGGTAGATCTTCCCGCTGCCGTACACGTTGTACCCGGCGCTCAGGAACTGCGTCGTCAGCGTGTGCTCCTTCGGGATCACCGGCTGCCACGCCTGCCCGTTGTCGTACACGCCGGTGGACCCCGGGCGCAGGCCGCTCATGAGGGCCGCCCGCGACGGGTTGCACACCGGCGCGGCGCAGTAGGCGCGCGTGAAGGTGACGCCCATCCTGGCGAGCCGGTCGATGTTGGGCGTCCTCGTCTGCGGGTTGCGCCCGAGGTGCCCGACCAAGTGATTCAGGTCGTCCACCGCGATGAACAGGACGTTGGGTTTCTTCGGCGCGTCGGCCGCGCGTGCGGGGGCGATCAGGCCGGCGGCGACCGCTAGTGGAAATAGGAAGCGCATGGGGCAAACTCGTGTGAATAGCGTGTGCGTCTGGTGCCGGCCCCGCAGGGCCGGGCGCGTTAGTCCTTCTCGCCCCACACCTTTGGCGTCACGAACTCTTTGCCCCTGGGCTTCGCTTTCGGCGCGACGGCGCCCTTCGCGAAGCCGGCGAGCTTCTCCCTGAGTTCCTTAACCTTGTCCACGTTTTTGTCGGCCAGGTTGGTCTTCTCGTAGGGGTCGTCGCGCAGGTTGAACAGCTCGACCGACGGCTTGCCGTCCTTCTTCTTGGGCTCCTCGCCGTCGGGGTCGTCGGCGCCGCTCTTGACCACCAGTTTCCAGTCGCCGGCGCGCACGGCCCCGTTGTTCGGCGTGGTGTTGATGAGTATCGCGTCGTGCGGCGAGGGCTTACCCTGCGCGAGAGCCGGCCAGATGTCGAGCCCGTCGAGCGGGAGCTTTTGCTCGACCTTCGCGCCCGCGAGGGTCAACAGCGTGGGGTACCAGTCCACCATGTGCAGCGGCTCGGTGACGGTGCTGCCGGCCTTGATCTTCTCGTCCCACGTGGCGAACGCGGCCACGCGCACGCCGCCCTCGTAGAGGGTGGCCTTGCCCGCGCGGAACTTGCCGTTGTCGGTGACCGTGCCCGGCTGCGGGCCGCCGTTGTCGCTGCTGAACACGAACAGGGTGTTCTTGCGCACGCCGGCCTTTTCGCCGGCGGCCGCGATCTGGCCCACCGCCTCGTCCATCGCGGCCAGCATCCCGGCGTACTTCAGCCGCTCCCCTTTGAGCCTGCCCTCGTACGGCTTCATGTACTCGGGCGGCACCTGGTGCGGCGCGTGGACCGCGTTGAAGGGGACGTACAGGAAGAACGGCTTCTTGCCCGCCGCGTCCTGCACGAACCGCACCGCGGCCCTCGCCAGCAGGTGCGTGCTGTAGCCCTCGTCGCGGTTCACCTTGTCGTCTTTGTGCCAGTCGAACCCGCCGTCGCGCACGTGGGTGAAGTAGTCGAGCGCGCCGTTGTAGTGCCCGTACTGGTGATCGAACCCGCGCCTCGTCGGCAGGTACCCCGGCGCGTTGTGGCCCAGGTGCCACTTGCCGACGACGGCAGTGGTGTACCCGGCGCTCTTCAAGCCTTGCGCGAGTGTCTGCTCGTCGAGGGGCAGCCCGTACTGCGCCCACGGGCGCACGACCCCGACCTGCAACCCGTGCCGCATCGGGTACCGGCCGGTGAGGAACGCGGCCCGCGTCGGGCTGCACACCGGCTGCACGTAGAACGCGTCCAGCTTCGCGCCGGCGCCCGCGAGCCGGTCGATGTGCGGCGTCTTGATGTCCGTTCCGCCCATGAACCCGCAGTCCTCGCGCCCCAGGTCGTCCGCGAGGATGAAAACGATGTTGGGCGCGTCGGCCGCAGGCGCGCCCGAGCCGAAGGCGAGCACGAGAGCGAGCGCCGCGGAGGGCGAGCGGAGCATGGAGAGCCTTTCTGGATTCGGGCGGCGCGCGCGAGCGGTCACGGGAACGTCTCGCCGAGCGGGCGCAGGTTTTCGAGCTTCGCGTCCTTGCCCCCCGCCGGGGCGTACAGGATCACCGGGGCGACGATGCCGCCGGTGCCGAGTTCGTTCACCACATCGTTCAACACCGCGAACACGATTTCGTTCTTGCCGGCCCGCACCGCGTCGGTGGCGTCGAGTTCGAACGGGTAGAACGCGGCACCCGGGCTGATGCCGACCGGCTTCCCGTTGAGCCACACCTTCGCCTTTTCGTCCACTCCGCCGCACCACAGGAAGACGCGCTTCCCGACCGCGTCCTTCGGGACCTCGACCGCCTGCCGGTACCACGCCATGCCTTTGTAGTACCGGTAGCCCTGGTTGCTCCACGAGGACGATGAGGTCTTGATGGTCTGCCAGTTGCCGCCGCGGTTCCCGGGCTTCCACAGCCCGATGGCCTCGCCCACCTTCGGCGGGTCGATGAGGAACTCCCACTCGTCTTTCGCGCTCGCGACCACCGCGCTGCCCCCGGTGACGCGCTTGTGCCCCTGCTCGGTCGCGGGGCGGAAGAACCGGTTCATGTAGTTCGTGTAGGTGCTGAACCGGCCGCTGGAGATCATCGCAACGGGCTTCTCGTCCATCAGCACTTTCGCCACCTGGTCGAGCCGGTCCAACTCTTTCTTCGCAGCCGGGAAGTCGCACCTCGCGCGCGCGTCGAGCATCGCGACGAACGCTTCGAGCATGTCGAACGACTGCGCCACCATCCGCACGCGGGCCGCGTAGTCGCCCTTGCCCTTCGCGAGCTGCGTGGCTTCCAGAAGAAGGCCGCGGGCCTTCGCGCGGACCCTCTCGGGGTAGTGGTGCGGCATGTCCCACGCGGACCCGGTGCAGTACGGGCTGTCGCGCAGCGCCGCGTCCATGAGCGAGACGTACGCGCCCATCGGCTTCGCCGCGGGGCCGAAGTACTTGTCGGCGAAGTCCGCGAGGAGGGCGTCGACGTCGGCCCGGTGGTTCCACATGAGCTTCGCGGCGATGTAGTTCGAGCACAGCGTCGCCGCGTAGTTCGGGAACGTCTCGACGCGCCACCCTTTCACGCCCAGCTCGTGGCACGCGGGAATCTCGTCGCGCAGCCGGTGAACGATGATGAAGGGCAGACCCGGGTCCGACAGGTTGCTCCAGTACCCGCGGTCGTACAGTTCGGGCATGAGCTTGCCCCACTCCTGATAGAGCCACTTCGCGTAGCTCTTCTCCGGCGCGACCGGGTTGCTGAACCCGTGCACGCGGTCCAGCGCGATGGGGGCCAGCGCGCCCATGATCCGCGGGTCCGGCTTGTTCGTCACCGGGGGCCGCATGTAAGAGTGGTAGATGTAGAACGCGATCCTCACGTCCTTGTGGTCCGGTCCGAGCCGCTCCAGCACCCGGTTGAAGAACCAGACGTACCGGTCGGTGACGGACGGCTCGTTGGAGAACGGGTCGAAGTCGCCCGCGTCGAGCCTCTTGCAGTGTTCGCACTCGCAGAACCCGCGCCCGTCGTTCGGTCCCATCCCGATGATCGGCCCGAGCCCTTTCTTGCGCTTCGCGATCACGTCGGCCACGACGAGGTCGAGCACTTTGGGGTTGGACAGGCAGTGCTGGCGCGGGGTCCGCTTGCCGCCCACGAGCGCGTAAAGGTCCGGCGCGTCGGCGAACTTCGGCAGGCCGTGCAGCCCGTGCCCGCCGGGGAACACCGGGCCGCCGCACCGCACGCGCACCTGCCAGTCCCTGTCCGGCATCTGGAACCACCGGCTCGGGAACGACGGCGCCTGCACCGACTCCTGCTCCTTGAGCGTGAGGGTCTTCGACTCGGGGATGACGGTGCCGAGCGGCCCCGGCAGGAACCACCGCACCCCGAGTTGCTCCAACAGCTCGCACACGCCGAACGCCGTGCCCTCGCCGGCGCCCGCGACGAGGACGTGATCTTTCGCGACCGTGAGCGCGAACGCGCCGGGCGCCCACTCTTTCGCCCGGGGGAACTTCGGGAGCGCCGCCCGACCCAGCACGACCGGCGTCATGCCGCTCTTCGCGGACCCCTTGAGGAGCGCGTCGAGCGCGTCCGGCTCGAGCGGCACGGTTTCGAGCTTCGCCCCGCTGATCTTCTCGACGTGATCGATGAGCTCGCGCGCCGCGAGCTTCTCGGCCGCGTCGGGGGCCGGGGGCAGCACGACGAACGCGACCGCCTTCCCGTCGCGGACGAGCGGCGCGGCTGTCGCACCCGTTGCGAGCGACAGAAGGGCGGCTAGGCACAGTACGCGGGGCATCGCTCGACTCCGGCGGGGCGCAGAGGTCACGAGTGTGACGCGCCGCACGGGTCCCGTCCACCAAGAAGTTGCACGCCCGCGGGCCGCGGGTACAATCGCG
>JBJSXS010000369.1:0-2384 GCA_046086545.1 Gemmata sp. | reverse complement strand
ACCGGCAAGGACAAGTAACGACATGGGCCTCGACCGCGCGGTTAGCATCCCGGCCGGGGCCGCCCCGGCGTGGGACGAGATCAAGCTCCGCCTCGTTTCGATCGACGAACCAGCCCCGCTCCGCATGATCGACGGTCAGCCCGCGTTCCCGGACGATGTGCCGGACGCGGGCTGGCGCGAGTTGCGCGTCGGGGCCGGTGGCGGTATGATCACGATCCGCCGCGCCCCCGGTTTCATCACCTGTGTCGTGTGGAGCAGCGCGGACCCGGCCCTGCTCGCGGCGCGCGATCGGGTTGCGTGGGCGTGTGCCGCGGCCGCAGGTGGTACCGTGCAGACCGACACGGGGTCAGCAGTTTCCCCGACGGAGTTCGCGCAGCAGCTTTGCATCTCACCGGCATAACCGGCGCATCTTGCCACCGTTTCGCCCTCCCGCCGAATCCGCGCCTCTCGCCAGCGCCGCTCCCACGCCGATAGCAGCGTTAGTGCTGCGGCCTCGATCAGTTGGGCTTGTCCCGATGACGCGGGTTCGCTAACTTTCGCAAACTCCGGGCTTGGACGATCACTCTGCGCCCGAAAGAAGGGACCGACCCACCGTGAACGTCACCGTGCGGCAGATGGCCGAGTGGGTGCGAGGCGAAGTCCTCGGCGACCCGAACCTCACCATCTCGAACGCCCGGACCCTCGGCGAGGCCGAGCCGGGCGACATCACCTTCGTCGAGGGCGAGAAGAACCTCGCGGCGTGGCACTCGAGCCGCGCGTCTGCGGCCGTCGTGTCCGCGTCGGTGCCGGTGAACGGTCGGCCCGTGATCCGGGTGGCCGACCCGCTCATGGCTTTCGCCGATATCGTGCGGCACCTCCGCGGGCGGCCCAGCGAGCCGCAGGGGGACGTGTCGCCCGCCGCGCACGTCCACCCGTCCGCGCGGCTCGGCGCCGGGGTCAGTGTCGGGCCGTTCGCCGTGATCGGGGAAGGGGCCGAGATCGGCGCAAACACCTCCGTCCACGCCGGCGCGAACGTCGGCCGGTTCTGTCGGATCGGGCGCGACGTGATCGTATACCCGCGCGTCGTCCTGTACGACGATTGCGTCGTCGGCGACCGGGTGATCCTGCACGCCGGCGCTGTGATCGGGGCCGACGGGTTCGGCTATCGGACCGTGCACGGCCGGCACCACAAGGTGCCGCAGCAAGGGTGGGTCGAGATCGACGACGACGTCGAGATCGGGGCCAACTCGACGGTGGACCGCGGGACCTTCGGCCCGACGCGGATCGGGACCGGGACCAAGATCGACAACCAGGTGATGATCGGCCACAACTGCCGCATCGGGAAGCACAACCTGTTCTGCAGCCAGGTGGGCATCGCCGGCTCCTGCACGACCGGCGACCACGTTGTGATGGCCGGCCAAGTCGGCATCGCGGACCACGTGACCATCGGCTCGCGGACGATGATCGGCGCCCAGTCGGGGGTGCCCGCGGACCTCGGGTCGGACCTCCACGTGCTCGGCGCGCCGGCGATTCCCGCTACCGACCAGATCCGGCTGCTCATCAACCTGAAGAAGCTCCCCGAGCTGCGCGAAGAAGTGAAGCGGCTCAAGAAACAGTTGAACGGGGGCTAGGAATGAGTGCCGCGCCCGGTACTGTCCCGGCGACGTTCGCCGCGCGTGAGCCGGTCGGGCTGCTGGCGTGCGCCGGCCGGTTCCCGGTGGTGTTCGCGGAGAAGGCCCGCGAGTGCGGCATCCCCGTCGTGTGCGTCGGGGCGATCGGAATGGCGGACCCGGTGCTGAAACACGTCTGCACCGACTTCACCTGGCTGCGCCGCGCGTCCCTCGGCACTGTCGCCCGCGCGTTCCGTCGCGGCGGCGCGCGGCGGTGGACGATGGCCGGCAAGTTCGAAAAACGCATTCTGTTGCGCCCGTGGCGATGGCTCTACTGCTTGCCGGACTGGCGCGGCCTCCGGTTCTGGTTCCGCCGTCGGACGGCGAACAACGACGACTGTCTCCTCCTCGGCCTGATCGACGAGTTTCGGTCCGACGGTCTGGAGTGCGTCTCCGCCCTGGACCTGTGCCCGGAGTTACTTGTGGGTGAAGGGATCCTGACCCGGCGCCGGCCGAGCAAAAGCGAATTACAAGACATCGCGTTCGGCTGGCACCTGGCGCGTGAAATGGGGCGCCTAGACGTCGGCCAGAGTGTTATGGTGCGCGAGCGCGCGGTTCTCGCGGTCGAAGCGATCGAAGGGACGGACCAAGCGATCCTGCGCGCCGGGGACCTGTGCCGGCGCAGCGCGTTCGTGGTCGTGAAGGTCGCAAAGCCCGAGCAGGACCGCCGCTTCGACGTGCCGACCGTCGGGACGCAAACCATCGAGACGATGCGCGCGGCGGGCGCCACCGCAC
>JBJSXS010000368.1:0-6311 GCA_046086545.1 Gemmata sp. | reverse complement strand
GGACTCCTACAACTGCGACGTGTTGAGCCTCGCAGCCGCGACCGCCGCGATCGGAGACCAGGAGTATTTCCGCGAACTGCGCGGCAGGATCACCGCGACGCGCGGGCGCATGACCGCGGCCCTCACCGCGCTGGGCTTCGCGGTCACACCGAGTCACGCGAACTTCGTGTGGTGCCGCCGCAGTGACCGCCCGCTCAAGCCCATCTACGAAGAGTTGAAGCGCCGCAAGATCCTCGTGCGGTACATGAGCTACGCGGCCGGGCCGGTCGGCGCGCCCGATGGCGCGTATGATGGCCTCCGCATCTCCGTCGGCACCGACGCGGAGATCAACACGCTGCTCGCCGAGTTGGGAGCGATACTCTGATGACGCGGACCGCACGCATCGAACGGAAGACCGCCGAGACCAACATAGTCCTGGAGCTGAACCTCGACGGCACGGGCGCGTCGAAGCTCAAGACGGGCGTGGGGTTCTTGGACCACATGCTGACACACATCGCGAAGCACGGCCTGTTCGACCTGAACGTGACGTGCGAGGGCGACACCCACATCGACGCGCATCACACGGTCGAGGACGTGGGCATCTGCTTCGGCAAGGCGCTCGCGCAGGCGCTCGGTGATAAAGCCGGAATCCGGCGGTTCGGGGACTGCACACTGCCGATGGACGACACGCTCGCCACCGCGGCGGTTGACCTGAGCGGGCGCCCGTACCTCGTTTGGCGCGCGGACGTGCCGCTCGAGGCGCTCGGCACCTTTTCATCTCAGCTCGCGGAAGAGTTCTGGCGCGCCGCGAGTTCCGCGGGCATGTTGAACCTGCACGTCGTGCTGCACCACGGGCGCAACACACACCACATCGTCGAAGCCATCTTCAAGGCATGTGCCCGTGCCCTGCGTGCCGCGGTCGAACCGGACCCGCGTAGCGCCGCGGTGCCGTCCACGAAGGGCGTTCTCTAGCCCCGCGCTTGCCCGTCCGTTGCTCAACGACATCCACCGCAGGTCCGGCCGCACAAGCGGTGCGGTACTGCAGCGAAATCAATTTCGTGAGCCGCAACGGACGAATCCACTCCGCGTCTAACAGGGCGACTACATCACCTCACACTCACATGCTGCCGGAGCGCGATACCGGCCGAGTGCGGCGCGGTCCAAACAGCGCTGAGGGGACCTTCGTAAAAAAATGCGCACCCAACCTGTGGCGCCTGAAAGTCGCGCCGGGGGACAAAATCCACGACCAGTTGGCCCGTGACGGCATCGCTCTCGGAGCGGCGAGCAACTTCTTCGTACATTCATACCTCTGACCCCGGTGCCGAGTTGGGTTTGCGTGCCCGGCGATTCGAGCGTACCATGCCACTATTCCAAACACGCCCCCCTTCCCGCTCAGTGCTATGACGACGCCTCCCGTCACGTTCCCGTGTCCGTTCTGCTCCCGCCGCATGGGCGTGCCGTCGGAGTTCCTCGGTCGCCAGGTGCGGTGCCCGCACTGCAAGAATGTACTGCTCGCACCAGCCACCGACCCGAACGCCACCAGCGCTCTGTCGGACGCCCCGGTGCCTGCCGCCCCGGTACCTGCCGCCCCGGTGCCACCGCCCCCGGCACCTGCCGAGGTGGAACTCGAACTGCGACCGTTCAAGCTGCCCACCCGCAAGGAAGGGGCCGACAGCATCCTCAGCGAACCGGACGAGTCCGATGACGAGGTTTTCGGCTCGCTCCCAGGCGTGCGTCTGGGCATGCTGCCCTCGCTGCCGGGTGCCGAGGACCGCACGGAACTCGCACCCGACGAACTGCTCGGCTTCGGCCTGCAACCGGCGGCCCCAGCCCAACCGCCGCCGGCCGCCCCGGCCCCCGAACCGGTCGCCCCGTCGCTCGCCACCACGGCGTTCGACATGCCGCCAGACGTCGCGCACAAGCCGCCAGCGGCAATGGGCGAGGCGACCAAACTCCTCAGCGATCCCGCGCAGGCGCCTGCCCCGCAGCCGAAGCCGGTCGCGACACAGCCGCCCGCATACCCCCCTGCTTGCAGTAACCCGTTCGCGGACTTCGAGCCGGAGCCGGTGCCGGCCCCTGTACCGATGGCACCCGCGAAACCTGTGGTCGTCATGGCGCCCGTTCAGGAGCCGCCCCGCGCACGCGTGCAAGAGCCGGACGAAGAGCCTGCGAAGAAGCCGGCACGGGGCCAGCGCGTGCGATCCAACAGTGGCGGGGGCGCGGGGAAGACCATCTTGCTCGTTCTCCTTGCCGCTTACGGCTTCGTCGCCACTCTGCTCGCGGTGTACGGGCTGTTCTTCAAGTCCGGGTCCGACGACGTAAACCCACTATCCACGGTGCCCGACAACTTCGGCGAGTTCGACCCGGTCAGCCGCAAGAAGGTGTCGCAGTACAAGTTCAGGACCGACAGCGAGTTGCCCGCGGCGCAGCGCGCCACTCTGGGCGCCAAGGTGGTGATCGGGCAGATCGAGGTGCGCCCGATGCGCGTTGAGAAGCGCCAACTGCACCTCAGCATGGAGGGCACGGACGAGCGCGAGAAGAAGCAGTTTTCCCGCACCCAACCGGCGCTCGTGATGACGCTCGACATTAAGAACAACGGCGACCTGCCGATCTTCCCGATGGACCCGGCATTCACCCGGCGCGCGTCGGGCGCTGACAAGCCGCTCACGCGCCTGGTGATCGGGCCGAAGGTGTACGCGGGCGGCGAGATTGAGTGGCCCCTGCCGTCGCGGTTCAAGAAGAAAATTGAGCAACAGCAGGCCAACGATTCGCGCCCCCTGCTCCCGGGGCACGCCCAAGAGTACGTCGTGTTCACCGAGGGAAATGCCGAACTGGTGCGCGCGGCCGAAACCTCGAAGGAGCTTCTCCAGTGGCGCGTGCAGGTGCGCCGCGGGCTGGTGGATTACAAGGGTAAGGAGGTCCCGGTGACCGCGGTCATCGGGGTGGACTTCAAGGGGAGCGAGATCCAGCCGCCCGCCGGGAGTTGAAGCTGCCGCCCGCACGGCGAACCGCGCCCGCACTCGCGCTATCTTCTCCTCTATGACCGACCGCGACTTCGCGCTCGATGTCGTTCGCACGCTCCAGCGGGCCGGGTTCGCCGCGCTGTGGGCCGGGGGGTGCGTTCGTGACGAGTTGCTGGGCCTCACCCCGGAGGACTACGACGTCGCGACCTCCGCTCGCCCGGAACAACTGCGCCACCTGTTCCGGCGCCGGAACGAAATAGGCGCGCACTTCGGCGTCGTGCAGGTAATCGGGCCGCGCGGCGACGCCGGCGAGTGGCTCACGGTCGAGGTCGCCAGTTTCCGCGCGGACGGCGTGTACACCGACGGCCGGCGCCCGGACACGGTCTCGTTCTCGTCGCCCGAAGAGGACGCGCGGCGCCGCGACTTCACCATCAACGGCATGTTTTTCGACCCGGTCAAGTGCGAACTGATCGACTACGTCGGCGGCCGCGCGGACTTGGGCGCCAAGGTGCTTCGCGCGATCGGCGACCCGGTCGCGCGGTTCACCGAAGACAAACTCCGCATCCTGCGTGCGGCGCGGATGGCGACGCGGTTCGACCTGACGCTCGAACCCGCGACGCACGACGCGGCCAAGCAGATGGCCCCTCAGATCCGGGCGGTCTCGGCCGAGCGCATCGCCGAGGAACTGCGGAAGTTGCTCGCGCACCCGAACCGCGCCCGCGGGTTGGACCTGCTGCGCGAACTCGCGCTGGTGCCGGAGATACTGCCCGAGGTTGCGACTTTCGCCGCCTGGCCGGTCGGCCAGAGCGTAGCGGGCCACCTGCCCGCGCGGGCGTCCTTCCTGCTTGCGTTCGCGGCGGTGCTGCACGCCGTCGGCCAGAAGGTTGCCGAGAAGATCGGGCTGCGCCTCAAGCTCTCGAGCGCCGAAAGCGAGCGCCTCACGTGGCTAGTTGCGAACCAGTCGTACCTGAGCGACGCGCCGACGATGCGGGCGAGCAGACTCAAGCCGGTCCTGGTGCACCCCGGCATCGAAGAGCTGCTCGCGCTGCACCGCGCGCTGGCCCGCGCGCGCGGCACTGGCGAGGAGCACGTCGCGTTTTGCGAGCGCGTGCTGCGCGACACGCCGCTCGAAGAGTTGAACCCCGCACCGGTGCTGACGGGCGAAGACCTGATCGCCCTCGGGATGAAGCCCGGGCCGGCGTTCAAGCGGCTGCTCGATGCCGTGCGGGAGGCTCAGCTTGAGGGGCGGGCGACCACGAAGCCGCAGGCACTCGCACTGGTCCGAGAACTTGCGCAGTGACCGCCGCCGCGCCGCCGCGCACCACTTCACGCCACCAGAAACGCAGCAGCGTGCGGGCGGTGCGCGGCACCTCGCGCAGCGACACCTTGCTCGCGCCGCCGGCGCGCGGGCGGTGGCCGACCGCTAATTCGGCCACTTCCAGCCCGAGCTTCCGGGCGCGTGTGAGCATTTCGGTGTTCACGAAGAACCCGCGGGCCTCTGGCAGCAGCCCCGGCAGCACCTCTCGCCGAAACACCTTCAGAGCACAGTCCACGTCGCGCACCCGAGTCCCCAGCAGCGCCCGGGCCAGCACGTTATAGCCCCACGACAGGAACCGCCGGCGCGGCGGGTCTTTGCGGTCGGCGCGGTAACCGACCGCGACCGGCACCACCTCGGCCACCTTTGCGAGCCGCGCGAGGTCGGTGAGGTCGAACTGACAGTCGGCGTCGGTGAACGCGACGAGTGGGAACCGCGCGGCTTCGAACCCGGTACGCAGCGCGGCCCCGTAGCCCCGGTTCCAGCCGTGCCGCAGCAATCGAGTGTGCGGCGCGCGGGCACGGAACACTTCGCTCGCGGTCGGGTCGGAACTCCCGTCATCAACGACCAATATCTCGAAGTCAGCGAAGTGAGCTGACAGAGCGACTTCGGCCTCGGTGATGGCACGGGTGATCACTTCCGCCTCGTTAAACGCCGGGATCACAAGGCTCAACCCGGTGCGAATCGTTGCGACCATACCGGCCCTCTAAATTGTGCAGTCCCAAATGCTGCCCGCTTTTACCAATGCTCGTGTACGGCGTAAAGTCGGGGTGTTGCGAAATAGCCCTTGCCTTGTGCTGAAGGCCGTGTAGAAATGGAATTATGGGAGTGTTGATTCCCCGCACACGACCTGTTTAACGCGGGACGAGTTGTGACGCTGTTGAGCCGTAAGGCCGATTACGCCCTACTCATCCTCTCCTTCCTCTACCAGCGCAAGGAGGGCGGGACGGCGCACGTCATCGCGGACCAGTTCGACCTCTCCCGCCCGTTCGTTGCGAACATATTGAAGGAGCTGTGCGCCAAGGGTTTTCTGACCAGCCGCCGCGGGGTGAAGGGCGGGTACTCGCTAGCCCGCGACGTCGCCACCATTAGCCTCGCGGAACTGCTCGAAACGGTCGAGGACGGGTTCCGGCTCACGGTCTGCAACGAGCACAGTGGCGCCGTGACTGAACCCTGCGAGCACTCAGACACTTGCACCGTGAAGGGGCCGATGGCTCAGGTCCACGAGCGGCTTGTAGGAGTGCTGCGAGGTGTCACCCTCGCGGAACTGTTCGACCCGAAGGCGAAGCTTTCGGCACCGCACTCGCTGCCGCTTATCAGCGCGAAGTCGTGCTGTCCGGGGGTTGCCCCGACGCCCGCGTAACGGTTTACTTCACGCGAACCCGGTCTCGCCCCAAAGATGTCAGCCGACACCACCATGACGCAGATGCCGGTATACATGGACAACAACGCGACCACCCGCACCGACCCGCGGGTGGTGGACGCGATGCTCCCGTACTTCACCGAGAAGTACGGGAACGCGGCCAGTCGCTCGCACGCGTTCGGGTGGGCCGCGGAGGAGGCCGTCGAGGTCGCTCGGGGGCAGATCGGCGCCATCATCGGCGCGACCGCCAAGGAGATCATCTTCACCAGCGGGGCTACCGAGAGCACCAACCTGGCTCTCAAGGGCGTTGCCGCGATGTACAAGAAGCGCGGCAACCACATCGTCACCCAGGCGACCGAACACAAGGCCACGCTCGACACTTGCAAGCGGCTCGAGCGCGACGGGTTACAGGTCACCTACCTGCCCGTGGACAAGTACGGACAGGTTCACGCCGAACAGGTTCGCGAGGCGCTGACCGACAAAACGATCATCGTGTCGGTCATGGCCGCGAACAACGAGATCGGCACTTTACAGCCGATTCGCGACATCGGTCGGCTGTGCAAGGACAAGGGCGTCCTGTTCCACACCGACGCGGTGCAGGCGGTCGGGCGGGTCCCGCTCGACGTGCAGGACATGGGCATCGACCTGTTGAGCCTGTCCGGGCACAAGATTTACGGGCCGAAGGGCATCG
>JBJSXS010000367.1:0-3970 GCA_046086545.1 Gemmata sp. | reverse complement strand
GGAGCCGCCCACTGGCCTCGGCGCCGCGCCGGGCGTGCGGTTATCGGCGGCCGGCCTTCCGCGGCCCGCGCCCATCTCGGCGTTGAGCAAGCACGGGCGGAGGCTCTCGCTCCCGCACGACCGCATCGGCGCGGCGGCGGGCGGGGAGCGGGCGCACGCGGAATCCGAGGCGACTGCACAAGTCCCGACCCGGTGAGCGGCCGCCGCCAGGCGACCCGGATTCGGCGTAGCGTTCCGCCGGCCGGTCGTTATGATCGCGGGTGCCTGCTCGGGCGCCGTGCCACATCCGCCGCCCCCCGGAGTGCCGCCGATGGTTCGTCCTGTTCCCGCGCTCGTGCTCGCGCTAGGGTTGTACGCGACTTGCGCCCGCGCCGAAGAGAAAGAGGTTCCACTCGACAAGGTTCCGGCCAAGGCGATGTCCGCGGTGCAGAAACAGTTCCCGAATGCGAAGCTGGTCGAGGCCTGGATCGACGTCGACGGGGACGTCGTCGAGTACTACGTGGCGCTGCAGCACAACAAGAGCGCCTACGAGGTCACGGTCACCGAGGACGGCAAGATCCTGGAGGTCGCCCGCGAGACGGGGTTCCACGAACTGCCGAAGGCGGTCGCCGCGGCGTTCCGCAACCGCCACCCGAAGGCGAAGGTGGACGGGGTCTGGGAGCTGACCACGCCGGGGGTGAAGGGGAAGACGTACCAGATCGACTTCACGACCGCGAACGGGAAGGAGCTGGCCGCGGAGTTCGACCCCGCGGGAAAGCTCCTGTCCGAGGACGGCGGGGATTGAGCCGCCGGGCGGCGAGGGCGGCGAGGCGGGCGCGGCCCACCGTGGCGACATCGGGCCGGGCCTCGGGGCCGCGTGCCCGACCGGGGCCCACACCAACGGAGAATCGCCAACAGCACGCCGGAAAGCCGATCAGCGGCACGATCTGGTGTCGCCGCGGGCGGCGGGTGGCCGGATCGTTGGTGCGATCCCGCCTCGCACCTGCGGGGCAGAGAATCAAACTGAAAAACTCAGCTTTTCCGTGCGCCGCACTTCGGCGGGGAGCCGACGCTGAGGGTGCCCGCGAAGGGCCCGGACCTGAAGCACGAGACGGGCGCGCTCGGGCCCCGACCCGGGCCTTACTTCTTGGCGACGGGCGGCAGGTGCTTCGACAGCGCCTCGACCACCGCCTTGTGTTCGGGCTTGTCGGCCACGTTGACGGTCTCGTCCGGGTCGTTCTTCTCGTCGTACAACTCGGTCGCGACCACGCTCCCGTCCTTGCGGCTCAGCCAGACCGTCAGCCGCCAGCGCTCGTCGCGGACGCTGTACCCCATCATCGGCCCGGCGCCCGCCTTGGCCGCGCCCCGCGGGTACTGGCTGATCGCCACCTTCTTGACCGACCCCGCGGGGTTCTCCACGAGCGGCTTCAGGCTGACCCCGTCCAGCCCCTTGGGAACCGGGAGCCCGCACAGGTCCGCGAGCGTGGGGTACACGTCCACGAACTCGACCAGCGCGTCGCACTTCCGCCCCGCGGTCTTCTGCCCGGGCACGCTCACCAGCAGCGGGGCCCGCGCGGCCAGCTCGAAGTTGGTGTGCTTGTGCCACAGCCCGTGGTCCCCGAGCTGCCAGCCGTGGTCGCCCCACAGCACGATAACGGTGTTGTCGGCCAGCCCTTCCTTGTCGAGGGCGTCGAGCAGCCGCCCCACCTGCGCGTCGGTGTAGCTGATGCAGGCGTAGTACCCGTGGCGCAACTGCTTGGCGAAGTCGGCGGGGACCGGCTCGTCCTTGGGCACGTTCGCGTAGCCGTGCAACTCGCCGTTGGCGTGGCCCGCGAACGCCGGCGCGCCCCTGGGGAGCGCGTGGGTCGCGGGGAGCGGGATCTTGTCCGGGTCGTACAGGTCCCAGTACTTCTTCGGCGCGACGAACGGCAGGTGCGGCTTCAGGAACCCGACCGCCAGGAAGAACGGCCCCGCCTTGCCCTTCAGGGCGCTCAGCCGCCGGACCGCCTCGGCGGCCGTGAACCCGTCGGGCAGCTCCTCGTCGCCCTTCTTGCTCACCTCGAACG
Source organism: Gemmata sp. (assembly GCA_046086545.1). Classification (GTDB taxonomy): domain Bacteria; phylum Planctomycetota; class Planctomycetia; order Gemmatales; family Gemmataceae; genus Gemmata. Next base: position 1,925 of record JBJSXS010000367.1, on the reverse strand, counting down.
CCGGCCCCTTGCCCTCGGCGTCCCTCGCCTCCACGCCGGGGCCGACCTTCTTCACGATGCGTTTCGTCGAGTCGGTCGGGTCGGTGTCCACCGTCTGGCCGTTCGGGTACCAGTGCGGCTCGCTCCACGAGCGCCCGTCCTCGTACCCGCGGTGGAACACCTTGCCGAGCGCGGCGGTGTGGTACCCGTGCGCCTTGAAGTGCTGCGGCAGCGTGACCGCGTCCGGCAGCGCGGCGCGGAAGTGCGTGACCAGGTCCCACACCTTCGTGGCGTCCGGGCGCCTGCCGGTCATGAGCGAGGTGCGGGACGGGCTGCACACCGCCTGCTGGCAGTACGCGCGCGTGAACGCCGTGCCCCGCGCCGCGAGCCGGTCCAGGTTCGGCGTCTTGGCGACGGTGTTGCCGTAGCAGCCCATCTCGGGGCGCAGGTCGTCCACCGCGATGAACAGCACGTTCGGCCTGGCGGCGGGCTTCTCGGGCGGCCGAGCGGCGGGCTCCGGCTCGACCTTCGGCGCGGGGTCCTTCTTCTTGTCCGCGTGGCGCCCGGTGCCGTCGCCGGTGTCGAGGACGCCGCCCGCGGGGTGCAGCTTGTCGAGGACGGCCTTCAGGCGCGCGCGGGCGGCGCCCGCGGCCGGGTCCTTCGCGTCCGCGGGCACCAACGTCTCCTCGAACGGCGCCTTCGACATGTCGTACAGTTCGCCCCTCTCGTTCAGCTTCCAGTTCGCCTCGCGGGCGTACCACATGCGCGCCAGCTGGACGAAGGCCCAGTCGCGCGGGCCGGCGCCCGCGCCGCGCAGGTGCGCCGCGAAGCTGCGGCCGTCGATGACGTTCTTCTTGGGCAGCTTCGCGCCCGCGAGTTCGGCGAACGTGGGCAGGAAGTCGGTGGAGTCGATGAGGGCCGAAGACACCGCGCCCGCGGGGACGACGCCCGGCCAGTTCGCGATCAGCGGCACGTGCGCCCCGCCCTCGAGCATCGAGCCCTTCTCGCCGGCGAGCGCCTTGCCGGCGATGGTCGAAGTCTTCGCGTTGCCCTTCGCGGTGCCGTTGTCGCCGACGAACACGAGCAGCGTGTTCTCGCGGAGCTTCAAGCGGTCGAGTTCCGCAACGAACTTCCCGACCAGTTTGTCCATGTACGCCAGGTTGTCGGCGTACAGGTCTTTGCTGCCGGGGGCGCTGTCCGGGGTGCGCACGATCTCGCCGTGAACGTGCGACAGCGAGTAGTACAGGAAGAACGGCGTGTCGCGGTGCTTGTTGACGAACGCGACGGCGTGCGCATGCATCAGGTCCGGCATGTACCCCTTGGCGCCGAGCACCTTCCGGGTGTCGTTGACCCAGTACGGCCCGGGCTTGTCCGGGGTGCTCCAGTAGACGCCGCTGCCGCGGAACCGGAAGCTGTCGTCGAACCCCCAGTCGTTCGGCCCGAGCGGGAGCTGGCCCCACTTGCCGACCATCCCGGAGGTGTACCCGGCCGGCTTCAGAACCGCGGGGATGAAGGTCTCGGCGGCCGGCTTCATCTGCCCGGTGCTGTCCTGGTTCGTCGCCCCGGTGCGGAACGCGTAGCGGCCGGTCATGATCAGCGCCCGCGACGGCCCGCACAGCGGGGCGGTGTAGGCGTGGGTGTAGCGCGTGCCGCCCGCCGCGAGGGCGTCGATGTTCGGGGTCTTCGCGCGGTCGGCGCCGTAGCACCCGACGTTCCCGACCCCGAGGTCGTCGGCGAGCAGCAACACGATGTTCGGCTTCTTGGCCTCGGCGCGGACCAGCGCGGGGACGGCGAGCAGGGCCAGAGCGCTCAGGACGAGGGGCTTCATGGGGGTTGGCCGCCGGGGTGCGAACGGGCGAATCGGCACAGAGCGTTTTAGGAACGCCCGGCGCCGCGTCTCGCGCTCGGTCACGTCTTTTGCCCGGGCGACGCGCCGGCCCGCCGAG
>JBJSXS010000366.1:0-7421 GCA_046086545.1 Gemmata sp. | reverse complement strand
ACGCGGTTCACCGTCACGCGCGCGGTGAGAGGGTGCTTCGGGTCGGTGAGCCAGTTGGCGAGTGCGAGCCGGCGCCCGCTGGTACCGCTCGCGGGGAGTGCGGCGGGCGCCTTCAGCGGCAGTGCGCCGTCGAGGACCGCGAGGCCGCCGAACGGCACCGCTCCCTTCGGCTGGTCCGGGTCGCCGCGGTGGTGCAGGAAGGTCTCCGGCACCTTCCCGGGCACCTCGGTCAGCGCTCTGACGAACTCCTCTACCGGCTTCTTCTTGCGCACCTCGGCGGAGGCGTCGGTCATCTTTTTCAGTTCGGCCGCGGCCTTCGAGTCGTACAGGTACAGCGACCCGGCCGACACGTTCAGGCTCGGGTGCTCCTGCATCAGCTTTGTTTGCGCGGCGGAGCGTTTGGCCGCTGGCGTGTCGCGTGCGGCCCGCGCCTCTGCCCGCTTGTCATGAGGCAGTTTCGCCAACTCCTTCTCGAACGTGGCCGCTATGAATTCGTCCTGCTTCTTGAGGCGCTCGGCGTCGATCTTGGCGGCTTCGGCTTCGACTTCCGCGGCCGCCTTCTTGTTGGCGGCGGTGTAGAGCGACACCTGCCGTGCCGCGGGGAGCTTCCACGCGGTTACGTCGTAGCCCGGTTCGAAGGCGGCGCGCAGGCGGAAGAAGTCCGTTTGCGGGACCGGGTCGTACCGGTGGTTGTGGCACTGCGCGCAGCCCACCGTAAGCCCGAGGAACGCGCTGGCGGTGATCTTGACCGTGTCGGTGAGGACCGCGTCGCGCGCGAGCTTCTGGTCCGCGCCCGGCGCCCCGGTGCCGTCCGCGGCCATGCGCAGGAAGCCGGTGGCGATGAGCGCGTCGAGGTCGTCGCCCTTGAGGTCCGCGTAGGGCGGCTTGACCAACTCATCGCCCGCCAGTTGTTCCTTGACGAAGCGGTCGAACGGTTTGTCGGCGTTGAAGGCGCGAATGACGTAGTCGCGATACTTCCAGGCGTTGGTGCGCTCGGGGTCTTGCGGCGACCCGCCCTCGCTGTCGGCGTACCCGGCCACATCGAGCCAGTGCCGGCCCCACCGCTCGCCGTAGCGGGGCGACGCGAGCAACTGTTCGATGACCTTCGGGTACGCGTCCGGCGCGGTGTCCTTCACGAACGATTCGACCTGTTCCGGCGACGGCGGGAGGCCGATCAGCGCGAAATACACCCGGCGGATGAGTGTCGCGCGGTCGGCCGGGGGCCCGAACGCCAGCCCCTTCTCGCCCAGCTTCGCCAGGAGGAACGCGTCGACGGGGTTGGCGACCGAATTCGTGTCGCGTACTGCAGGCACCGCGGGCCGCACCACCGGTTGGAACGCCCACCAGCGGCGGTCGTCGTCGGTGATCGCGAATCCGGCCGCGAGCTTTTCGGGTTCCGGCGCTTCAACTTTCGCGCCGGCCTCGATCCACCGCTTTAGGGTGTCGAGTTCCGCGGCCGACAGCTTCTTCTTGCCGGGCGGCATCTCGCCGCTCTGAACTTTCTCGATGAGCGGGCTGGCGCCCGGCTTGCCCGCGACGACGGCCGGACCGGAATCGCCGCCCTTCAGCGCCAACCGCTGCAGGCGCAGGTCGAGACCGGCTTTGGGCCTTTCGGACTCTCCGTGGCACTCGGTGCAGTACGCTTTAAGGATGGGCCGCACGTCGGCGTTGAACGCGGGCGCTTTCGCCGGCTCTGCGGCGCTCAGTGGGCTACCGGACAGCGCAACGAGAACGACGGGGGAGAGGCTTCGTCGCAGCATAAGCGGTCGGGGCGTGTGGGAGCGCGGGTTCAATCGTAGGGATATTGTGGCCCGGGCGCGGCGGCGGTGTAAGCGCGTCCGCGCGCACGTCGCGGTTCTGGCGGTCCGCTCAGATCGGTCCCGTGCCCGGCGTCGCCCGCGCGCTCAGGCAATTCGGGCAGTACCACGGTGCTGGATTTGTGACCCGGCGCGGGCTACGCTTCCGGCACCGCGCGCACACATACCGCTTACCTTTCACCGCGGTCTTCGGTCGCGTCTGCTTGCCGGTCCGGTTGGTCTTCTCGCCCATGAGTTCCTCTCGGGCCATCGGTCGCATCGCGGAAGCGTGTCAGTTGAGACCGCCGGCGCGCCTACTTCCTGCCCGCGAACTTCGACACGGGGAACACGAAATGCAGGCGCTGGCTCACGGAAGCGCGTGAGGAAATGACGGCTTCGGCACCCGCCATATCACTTCTTCGCAGGCGGGTCTTCCCAGATGCGCTTCATCAGCTCGTAGATTTCGGGTTCGCTCTCTTTCAGTTCCGCGCGGTTGAAGGGGAAGAAGTCGTTCGTGCCGAAGTAGCTCTCGGTCATCTCCGCGAAGAACTCCATCGGGGTCGTGAGCGCGTAGTGCTTGATGCGGTTGCCGTTGTACAGGAGGGTCTTGTCCCCGCGACCGCTCTTCTTGTAGTTCTCGTACGCCTCTTTCACGCGCGGGTGCTCGAAACCCAGTACCTGGTCGTGGTACGCATGCGCCAGTTCGTGCAGGATCACCCACGGCTGCTCGCGGGTGTTGCGCGCGGTGGCGACGTCGGCGGCGCGGGGCAGGTGGACGCACTTGGCGAGGTCGGTCTCGTACCCGTTCGACTTGAGCCATCCGGCACTCGGGTGGTACTGCATCGGCCCCAGTTTGCCGTGCGTCAGGTCGAGGACGATGGTCACCGCCTGGAGCTTCTTCACCTTGTCCGCGGGCACGACGAGCTTGATGTCGGCAAGCTTCGCTTCGAGGAACTTGAGCGCGCGGGCTCCCAACTCCTTGTCCGCGTCGGAGCCGTTCAGCAGCCGGTCGTCTACGCGGACGACCCAGCCCTCGACGGTCTTGTCGGAGCGCGAACTCGGCTTGGGCGGTTCGGTCTTGTCTTTGGGCACGTCGCCGGCCAGGGCACTGGCGGGGAGAAGAGCGACGAGCAGCGCGAGGGCGCGGGGCGTCATGATACTGCTGCCAGTGTTGGATGCGGGGGGAAGATCGCCGATATTGTACCGCCCGCCGCCCGCGTTACTTCAAGTCAAGTATGAAATCGTTCTTGTCGCCGGCCCTCACCTCGAACTGCAGATCCGAAGTCGCGGTCGAGGTGTATTTGGGTGGCAGCAGTTGCTTCTGCTCCGGCGGCGGCGGAATCTGGGACGATGTGTTGTAATCGACGTCCGGTTTCGGCCTCTCGGTGACCTCGATCTTGGACACTACCACCTTCTGCGGCCCGGGGATCGCGCCGTCCTCGTGACCGAATGTGGTGAGCTGGAACCGGCCGTCCGGCCCGGTGCGCGCGTACGCCGAGGCGTTCGCCGCCTCGTTGGTGAACGTCACCACCGCGCCCTCCACCGGCTGGCCTTTGTACAGCACCTGCCCGCCGGCCTTCACTACCTTGGGGCGCCCGTTATTGCCCCCGCACCCGGCGAGGCCGGCCGAGAGCACAACAAGCGCGAGCGCGGCCCGGAGGCCGCGGCTGTGGAGATGTCGCATCGGGGTGGTTCCGGGTTTGTGAGGGGATGAACGCCCGCCGCGCCGAAGGGCGGGCGCGTCCGGTGCCTCGCGGGTCAGAAGTCGCCGAAGACCTCGCCGCCGTTGATGGTGCCGAGGGCGCCCCAGGTGCCGTAGGGGCTGGGCCCGCTCAGTTGCTCCGGCGCGCCCTGGTTGCCGGCGTTGATCGTTTCGCGAACGAACCGCACCGAGCCGTCGGCGAATGACGCGTTGACGCCGCCGGTGTGCCGGCTCTGGGCGGAGAACAGGCCCGGGGTGTTGCTGCCAGATGTGGTCGCGTTGCCGCCCGTGTAGCAGGTCGGGCTGTTCGGCAGCAGGATCGTGTTGAACCCGGTGAACTCGGCCGACCCGTCGTTCCATCGCACCCCGGCGTAGTAGACGTTCAGCAGCACGTTGGGGTTGTACTCGCCGGTCGCCCGGTTCACCGTCAGCAGGCACTCGGACGGGTTGTTTGCCACGTTGGTCACGCCGATGGCCGCGTTACCCAGGATGGTCCGCGGCCCCATGCGGAACGTGCGCTCGGACATCATAATCGAGTTCGAGGTGCCGTCGGTGACGTCGGTCACCCTGATTTTGCTGTTCCAGCCGAACAGCCCGCGCGGCTTGTAAGTGCCGCTCAGCCCGGTGTTGGACACGAAGTCGCCCCAGCACACCGCGTAACTGGTGGACGCGATCTCGCCGGTGCGCCCGCCCCGCGCGTCGTACCGCGGGGTGTCCGACGGGCAGTGCATGTTCGGCATCTGGAACGCCTTGCCCCAGGGGTCGTAGTTCTGGTCCCAGGGCACCGGCACCGACGTGTAGGTCGTGGTGCCGTAGGTCTGCGGCACCGTGAAAATCAGGTTCTGCAGGTTCGACTGCTCGATGTACGGTGTGATGTAGACGAGTGCGCTGAGCCGCTCCTGAGAGGTCGAACCCGGCGGGCCGGTGCGCCCGGACGGGAACGCGCTGTTGGCCTCGTGGTAGTTGTGAAACGCGAGCGCCAGTTGCTTGAGGTGGTTCTGGCACTTCATTCGCGACGCCGCCTCGCGAACCTTTTGTACGGCCGGCAGCAGCAACCCGATCAGGATCGCGATGATCGCGATTACGACCAGTAACTCAATTAGCGTGAACGCACGGCGGTGCAGGGGAGCGGGTGTCATGCGGTATCCGGTGGGAGCGCAGGCGGAGCGATAGCGGCGTGACCGCGATAGCGGCACGTGCATTAGGGCAGAAAATTTATACTCCGGGGGCCGCGGCCCGGTGTCAACAGGGAATCGCGCATCAGAAGGCACGGGTTTGATGACGCGGGTGCACGATCGTCGGCGTCGGTGTTCTTGGAGGGGAACCCCACGCACGACCGCGGTGCCGGTTCGTGCCGCTGTTCGCGCCGGGATAGTGACGTCGGCCGGTTCCGTTGCGGTTACTCAATCGGACGAGTTGGGACGAATCGCTGCGGCCCTCCGCGGCAAGCATTCACGATTACTCCCCTGCAGCGGAGGTCATGTCGGAGGGGCTCAGTCGCCCATAAAGCCCATGATCCGAAGGGAAACGAACGTGCGGGCCGGGCCGGTGGAGCGCGCCTCGAACAGGCCGGATGTGTGCCGGCGGTTCGTGGCCAAGGGGTGACTCATTCGCTCCAGCACGAGCGGGCTCGTCCCGGTGAGCACAGGGGCGGGGGAGGCGGTACGAGCGGTCCGGTTCGGTACGGGCAGGGCGAAATGTGTGAACAAAAGGCCCTCGAGCGGTTCGGCGTGCGGGCAACTTGCGGACGGCGGCAGGCCGTCATCGGCGGGGCAACTGGCCATGAGGTCGCCGGCCGGGGCTACGAACCCGGCCCGCTCGCGCCCGTTTCCGCGCCCGTTCTTGTGGCACTTAACGCAGTTCGCCAGGACCAGCGGGTCGTTAATCTTCTTGTGCTGCCTCGCCACCTTGTCGGGGTTGTGTTCGTGGCACCCGTAGCAGGTGTAGGTGACGTAACCGTCGCTGCCCTTGTGGCAGGTCGCGCAAGCGTTCTTGCTGCGCTTCGCGCCGTGGGCCACCGGGAACGTGTGCTTGTAGTCGCCGAGCGTCGCGTTTGCCCATGTCGCCGTGGTGTGGCACTTCTGGCAGTCGGTGCCGAACTTGCTCTGGGCGTGAACCTTCGGCTCGGGGTGGCACGCGACACAAGCCGTGGGAGTGCCTTTGAACTTGTTATCAGCGTGGCACTTCCTGCAGTCCCCCGTCGCGTGTTTTCCAGTCAGCGGGAACGCGGTCTTGGAGTGGTCGAACACCGCGTTCCCGCCTCCGGTGTTGAACCCCACGAGCCGCCAGTCGCTCGTCGTGTGGCACTTCTGGCAGTCGGTGCCGAACTTGCCCAGGTGAGTTTTCGGCTCGGGGTGGCAAGCGACACACGATGTCGGTGTGCCCTTGAACGTGTTGCTCACATGGCACTTTTTGCAGTCGGTTTGCGAGTGGTGCCCGGTAAGCGGGAACGCGGTCTTTGAGTGATCGAACGCGCCCCCCGGCCCGCTCCCGCCGAGCGCGGCGGCGGTGCGCCAGGTGTCGGTGCCGTGGCACTTCTGGCAGTCCGTCCCGAACTGCCCCAAGTGCACCTTCGGTTCGGCGTGGCACCCGGCGCAGGTCGTAGCCGTGCCTTTGTAGTGGCTGCCGGTGTGGCACCTCTGGCACTCGACGGACGCGTGCCGGCCTGTCAGCTGGAACGCCGCGCAGTTGTGGTCGAAGTGCGCGAGGTCGGTGAGTGTGGCGGTACCGCCCTTGTGCTCGGTGTGGCACGCACGGCACACGGTGGCGTTCGCGAACCGCCCGTGCAGCGGGCCGCGGGCGGCGATTTGCCCGCGGACGTCGGTGTGACACGCCATGCACCGGTCGGCCATCGTCTCGCGGCTCCAAGGCGAGGCGTGGCACGCCGAGCAGTTGTTCCCGATGTCCGCGTGCGAGCGGGCGCCGCCGAGCGGCGCGCCCTTCTGCTGGGCGCTCAACTGGCCCGGGCTGAACATGCCCCCGCCGGTCATAATCAGACCGACGGCGACGGCGAGCACCGTGGCAAGTACCGCCAGGCGCCCCGGGGTGCAAGTTTTGGCGACCGAGTCGGGCATCGGCGAGCCTCACTCACTTCGATAAGGCAGCGTAGTACATCGCGCCCGCGATGTGGACGAGCGCCAGCGTGAACATTGCCGCACCCAACGGGATGTGCAGGATGTGCCAGACCGCGAGCAGGCGGCGGGCAGCCGCCAGCGACGCGATCTGTACCTGCACGTCGTACCGTTTTAGCAGCACCCCTTCGAGCCGCCGCCGCTCGGCGCGGGGTCGGCCCAGCGCGGCCAGCGCTCGTCTCACCTTCCGCTGGTGCGCCCGGCGGGCAAACCACCGCCCGAACACCAGCACCCACCGCCGACCCGTGGGCTGCGTGGCGGCCACGAGGCCGTCCGCTTTACTGTAGCCCAGCCCCTCGTCGCGAAGCGCGGCGTCGGCCTCGGCGATCCGGTCTTCCAATTCGCGAACCGCGACCTCGGCCCCATCGATCGTGCGCGGCACAGCCGTGTAGATGTACCGCCCGACGAACCCGCTCGCGACGATCACGCACGTCAGCCCGGCGAGCACGCCCGCCAAGCCGTGAAACTGGCCACCTGAATGCAGTAGAACAAGGCACGGGCCGACCAGTCCAGTTACAATGTGTACTTTTAACCATACACTCATTTTTCCTCGGTGGAAGTTCTTAACGCGCTTGCGGGCGGTGTAGAGCGTCTCCGTCGCGACCATGAGTGCGAACCCGAGGGCGCCGAGCGTGTAGCCGATGGCGCTGCTGGCGCCCGGCACCCCGCGGCGGCTGTAGAGCAGGTACGCCGCCGCACACAGGGCCGCCAGGCCCAGCCCGATGAGCAACTCGTAACTGCGCCCGCGCGGGCGGGTAGGCGAATCGCGCCGGAGTTGTGCCCGCGCCGGTG
>JBJSXS010000365.1:0-5495 GCA_046086545.1 Gemmata sp. | reverse complement strand
GAGGCCGGCGGCACAGGCGATCACCCACGTCATTGCCCGCATGATTCGCTCCCCTCGAAATTGACGCACGGCCGCAGCCGATGGCCCGGAGGATAACCGATCCGGCCGCGGTTCGCATCGGGCTGGTACTGGGCCGTCTCTGCGACAATTCCCAACTTTTCCCGCAGGTCTCCCCTTGACCCCGGACCGTGGTACGGGCCGTACCATCCCACGACGACGGCGGAACAGCCCCGGTCGATCCGCGATCGGGGAGGTGGGGTCGCCGGCACGCCGGCCGGGTTCGCGGGGCTCACCCGCGGGCCGGCGACGTCGGCCCGCCGCCCGCCGTCGGCACGGAGTGACCACCATGTTCACGAATCTGATCGCCGCGTTCGCCGTGGCCGCCGGGCTGACCGGCACCGCCCTCGCCCTGACTGGGGCCGCCCCCGCCCGGAACTGTTGCGAGCCGGGAGCCGCGTGTTGCTTCCCCGGCTCCCCGTGTTGCGGGGACGCCCCCGCCGCAGCCCGCGGAGAGTGCTGCGTGCCCGGCGCACCGTGCTGCGAGCCCGGTGCCGACTGCTGCCAGGTCGCCGAGACGGCTGTGAAGGTGTCGAGAGTTTCGCCCTGCTGCGTGCCAACCGCGGCGTGCTGCGACGGCGGGGCCTGCTGCCCGACTGAGTGACGACCGAGCCGCCGGGCGTCCGGGCAAAAACCGGCCGCCCGGCCCCGGTCCCCTTGACTCTGTACTGAGGTACGGGGTGTAGACTGCCTGTGGAGGGTTCGACCATGAAAGCGATCGGCATCGGGCAGTTGGCGAAGGCGGCCGGGGTCGGGGTGGAGACGGTCCGGTTCTACGAGCGCAAGGGGCTGCTCGCCCCCCCCGCCGCGCAAGGAGTCGGGCTACCGCCAGTACGACGGGGACGCGGTCGAGCGGCTCAAGTTCATCCGCCGGGCACAACTGGTCGGGTTCACGCTGAAAGAGATCCAGGACCTGCTCGCCCTGCGGGACGACCCGGACGCCCGCCGGGCTGACGTCCGGGAGCGGGCGGCGGCGAAGGTCGCCGACATCGACGCCAAGGTCCGCGACCTGCTCGCGATGCGGGCGTCGCTGGTCGACCTGCTGGCGACCTGCGAGGGCGACGGCCCGGCGTCGGACTGCCCGATCATCACGGCCTTCCGCGACGAGGGCCGAAACGAACCTACGGAGCGCAGTTGTGAACACGGTGAGGGTGAAGACTGACCTGCGGTGCGGGGCGTGCGTGCGGTCGATCGGGCCGCTCCTCAACGCCGAGCCGGGGGTCGTGCGGTGGAATGCCGACGTGTCCACGCCGGACAAGGTGTTGACCGTCGAGGGCGACGGGGTGACGGCCGGACGGGTGGGCGAAGTCCTCGGAAAGAAGGGGTATCGGGTGCTCGGCGAGTTGCCGACCGAGGTTACGCTACGACCCGCGGCAACCCCGGAAGCCGGCCAGACGAAGGCGAGCTACTACCCGCTCGTGCTGATCCTCCTGTACCTGCTGGGTGCGGTCGGGCTGGCCGAGGCGGTGTCCGGCGGGTTCGACGGGATGCGGGCGATGGGCCGGTTCATGGCCGGGTTCTTCCTGGTGTTCAGCTTCTTCAAACTGCTGAACCTGTCGGCGTTCGCGGACTCCTACGCCGGGTACGACGTGGTGGCCGCCCGGTGGCGGGCCTGGGGCTACGCCTACCCGTTTGTCGAGCTGGCACTGGGTGCGGCGTACCTGACCGGGTTCCGGCCGATCACCACGAACGTCGTCACGCTTCTGGTGATGGGCGTGGGGACGGTGGGCGTGGTGAAGAGCCTGCTGGCCCGGCGGAAGATCCGGTGCGCGTGCCTGGGGACGGTGTTCAACCTGCCGATGAGCTACGTCACGCTCGTCGAAGATTTGCTGATGGTCGCGATGGCGGCCAGGATGCTGGCGGCGATGGCCGGCACGCCCCCGGTCGTCGGGCACTGATGCGGTGTGTCCACCGTGGCGTCGTGGGGCGAGCCCGGCACTTCGTCCTCTTACCCGCCCGCCGGGGGCGGTGTCGCGGTGGGCTTCACGCCGATGAGCTGCACGACCGAGGCGACGCCCGTGTGGTACGCCCCCTCGCGCACCTCCCGGTCAAGCTCGCGGGCGTGAACGAACTCCAGTCCGGCGAGTTCCTCGGTCAGTTCGGCCAGCGTCGGCAGCATGTCCGGGTCCTTGGGGCCGCCGGTGCCGCGGCTGAGTTGCTCCGGGGTGTACGCCTCCAGCACGAAGACGCCGCCCGGCCGCAGGCCCCGAACGGCCGACTCGTAAAGAGGTTGCCGAATGCGTCGCGGTAGGTGGCAGAACACCGACACGATGCCGGCCCACGCCCCCGGCTCGATGGCGAACGTCGCGAGATCCGCACAGACGGTCTCGATCGTCAGGCCACGCTCGGCGGCCAGCCGCTGCGCCTTGGCGAGCCCGACCTCCGACTGGTCGACCGCGACGACCCGGTGGCCGAGGCCGGCGAGGTGCGCCGCGTTGCGGCCCTCGCCCTCGCCGAGCGACAGCACCGGGCCGACCGGAATCCGACCGGCGACGGCCGCCAGGAACTCGTTCGGCTCGGTGCCGTAGGCGAAGCCGGGTTGAGAGTATCGCTCGTCCCACATCGCGGGCTCGTTCGGAAGTTAGAGTAGCTTGATCAGGGTGACCGCGATCCGCCCGCCGAAGCACACATCGACGTCGGCCCCGGCCGTCCGCTCGCGGGCGTGGTAGTCGCCGTCGTAGTGCATCCCGCCGTCGTCCTCGTGCCGGTAGCTCACCCGGTGCGGTCGCTCATCCGTCGCGTCACTTCTCGATTTTGCACCTCGGCAACGCCCTCTGGAGTTCCTGCACCCCCGCGTCCGTCACGCACGTGCAGCCCAGATAGAGCGTGGTGAGGCTTTTGAGCGGTGCGAGTTCCTTCAGACCGTCATCCGTGATCCGGCAAGGCACGGTCAGGGTGGCAAGGTTTTTGAGCGGTGCGAGTTCCTTCAGACCATCATCCGTCACCCGCGTATCGTGGAGGGTAAGTGTGGTGAGGTTCTTGAATACAGCGAGTTCCTTCAGACCCGCGTCCGTCACCGGCGAGCCGCCCAGGTAGAGATTGGTGAGGTTCTTGAACGCGGCGAGTTCCCTCAACCCCGCGTCCGTGACCTGCGTGCCATCCAGGTTGAGTCGGATGACGTCTTCCGGCATGATGGGTCGGCCGTTGCCCGCGGCTTCTGCGTTGCCGAGGACGGGGAGCCGGTGGACCTCCCGCAACACCCCCAGCGTCCGATCCGTCACCTCGGACAGCCAGACGCTGGTGAGCTTGTTGAAGTTGGCGAGTTCCCCCAGCCCCTCGTGCGTCACCCGCGTGCGAAACAGGCCGAGCCCGGTCAGGTTTTGAAGCCGCACCAGTCGCTTCAACCCCGCGTCCGTCACCGGCGTATCCGTGAGATCGAGTTGGGCCAGATGTTCGAGTGGTGCGAGTTCCTCCAGCCCCGCGTCCGTCACCGGCGTGTTCCTCAGGTCGAGGTAGGTGAGGTTCGTGAGTGCGGCCAGTTCCTTCAGGCCCGCGTCCGTCACCCGATTGCCGGTCAGTTCGAGCGAGGTGAGCCAGGGGGAATCGGGCAGATCGCCCGGTCTCGTTCTGCCAATGATCCCAGGCCACCCGCCGTGGCAGGCGTTCCAGGGGGACCAGCGGTCCCGCACGGTGTCCGGGAAGCGGCCCCACCCTCGGTCTCGGACGGACGCTCGGATGGCGACGGCGACCGCTTCCTCGTCGTGCTCCTGGAGCCAGTCGGCGAGGGCCAGACGAGGGGTGTCCTCGGACGGGTGGGTCACCGCAGCAACAACCGCTTGGTGGCGGCGACCAGTGACTTCGATCTGCCGAATGATCTCTCGTTGCTCTTCGAGCGGAGCGACGGGGATTGGGATGGCTCTCGCGTCCTCGACGTTGATCCTCGGCATTGCCATGCCAAAGTAGCGTTCCTTCATCCACCCCTGAGCTGTTGGCCCGGCGAGGTATCCTGCCAGATAGGGGCCAAGGATCGCGTCAGAAGGCCGAAGTCGAACCGTCCCTTGTGTCAGGTTGGCACCGTCCATGCCTGCGGGCACGACAGCTACTTTGAGATGCCGGATGATGCAGAGGAGGACATCCCCCTCCAGTAAGGAAGAGCGGTCATGGCGTGCGGCGATCTCCGGCGACGTTCTCGCCAGTTGTTCAACCAAGATGCGGCCATCCTCGATGTCTTGGCCCCGGACGTACGGCACGCCGCCTTCCACCTGATCCCCCGGCAAGACGATGCCGTATGTGATCACAGTGCCCGCCGCCACGACTTCGTCCGCACGGGCGTATTCCCAACCCACCGGCAGTTCTGGTAGGTCGGCGTCATCAACGGGGTCGGGTGCGACGTACTTCTTCTTCGGGTACTTCGCTTCCCACTGCTTGCGGCGTTCGTCCCGGATACTGGCCAGTAGCACAGCCGCGGGTTCGGTGTCGGGGTGCTTCTCTCGCCAGTTGGCGGTGAGGTCTCCGCGGAACGCAGACGCCATTACGCTCTGCCGGAACTGCTCCAGAAGCGTCGGCACCTCGGCCAGTGCCGCACGCGTCGCCCGACTCCGGGCCGTCAACCCCTCGATCTTGGCCACGATCCGCCGCTGCTCTGCGAGCGGTGGGACGGGCACCGTTAAGGCCAGGAGTCGACTGCCGTTGACGTTGGCCTGACCGACTTGCTGCTGAACTACGCTCCGAACCCATGCCCTCCCATAAGGCGAGTTGATGTAGGCAGCCAGGAGGTAGGGGAGCATTCCTTGCGACTTGAGACGAATGAGATACGACGCGAAAGAGCATTGTTTTGGACTGCCGGTGTAAACCGCCGACTTGCCTACCAATTCTGGGCTGTTGGTGCGATTGAAAAGCAGGTCGCCCGGTTGCAACAGTAATTTCGGAAACTCATCGTGGTCGGCTGGGAGATACTTCAGATTCGTCAGTGACAAAGCCCCATCGACGATGTTTCCCATGCGGAGCACAGGAATCCCGTCAGAATCTTCGTTGGTTTTGGCTGAGGTGCCGTAATCGGTTGATGACACCAGTTGTTCCACAGTCGCCCAACACCACCCTTCTGGTAGTTCCTCCGTCATTGGGCGACTCCGTTCACGCCCAGATCGGCGTTGAGCTTCTCCATCTCCGTCAGGGCTGTCCGCAGCCGCGTTGCAACGCGGTCGGCGATCTCGTCCGGTGGGGGTAGGTCGGCAGCGTTCGTGGTGTTCTCGTCGCGGAGCCAAGTGATGTCGAGGTTGTCGCCACGTTCCGCGATCTGCTCGCGGGTGAACTTGAGGAACCGCCCCTCCTCGCCTTGGTCCTTCCGCTTGCTCTGGCCGTGCGGGTCGGTGCCGAAGGCGTGCTCGAAGTCCTTGAACGTGGCCGGCGTCAGCGGCGTCCGCTTGCCGAACTGCGGCATGTTGGTCCGCAGATCGAACACCCAGACGGCCTTCGTGTTGCCCGTGTCCTTCGTCTCG
>JBJSXS010000364.1:0-2384 GCA_046086545.1 Gemmata sp. | reverse complement strand
CGTGGAGGCCGGCGACACGGCGGCCGACGCCGATTGGCTGGCCCGCAAGATCGCAGCCCTGCGGATCTTCGCCGACGAGTCCGGGAGGATGAACCGTGACGTCCGCGGGATCGGCGGCGAGGTGCTCGTCGTCAGCCAGTTCACCCTGCACGCGAGTACAAAAGGGGGTAACCGCCCGAGTTTTGGGCGTGCAGCGCGGCCTGAGGAGGCCGAGCCGCTCTACGAACGGTTCTGTGGGAGGCTTGGGGCCGAGATCGGCCGGCCGCCGGCCCGGGGTGTGTTTGCGGCCGACATGCGGGTGAAACTCGTCAACGACGGCCCGGTGACGATCGTCATCGACTCCCGGCGGCCGGAGTAGAAGGCCACGCGGGTCGTGTTATGATACCGAGGTTTGTGGCGGCCCTCGGGCCGCCGAATCGCGGTGGCTATAGCTCAGTTGGTTAGAGCATCGGTTTGTGGTACCGAGGGTCGCGGGTTCGAGTCCCGTTAGCCACCCTGAAAAACAAGGGTTTTTGGATTTCGGTTTCGTCGCCCCGGACCGATTTCACAAGATTTCACAAAAACGTACCTGCCGAAGAGCAGGGCAGGGGTAGGCCGGGGGTGGTTCCGAGCCAGGGTTTGCAGTCCTGGGACGGGGACTCCACTGGCGGGTATCCGCTTGAGTCTCCCCAAGCCCGTCAGCGGCCAATCCGGGGCTCGCGGCGGGCAGATGAAGGGTCAGCCTGCTTGGCGACCCTTACGGGCGAGTTCGGCAGAGAGCCGGCCGACCAGTTCCCAGTCCTTCGCTAGGGTCGCCTCCCGAACCCGCTGTTCCAACGCCTCGGTCGGGGACTCCTCGTAGCCGAAGGCCTTGGCCACTTCGACACCAAGCCCATCGCGGATTCGCCGGAACATCCGGTTGGACTTAGGCGTCGCATGACAATATGTCAGCCAAAACCGCCGCTCACGCTTGGGGCCGAATCTCGTAGTTCCACTCACCATGGAACTTGTTTCGATGAATGTTGACGGCCTGCAACTCGACGTCGCTCACCTTGATCTGCGGAGGATAGTCTTTCTCGTCCAGCCAAGCATGCACCTCGAGGCCCGTCGTGGTGCGGGAAGCGGCAATGAGGTTGACGACAATCTCGAGCGTCTCCAGCGGGACTCCCTGCCAGTTGCGGGCAATGTGGCAGAAGAGGCTGTGCTCGATCTTGTTCCACTTGCTCGTGCCGGGCGGGTAGTGGCAAATCTCGATCGTGAGGCCGGTCACGTTCGCGAGCCGTTGGAGTTCAAGTCGCCAGAGCCTCGTGCGCGGACTGTTGCTTCCGCCGCAGTCGGCGGTGACCAGCAGACGCTTGCCTTTCCGGAACCGCTTGCGACCGAGTTTGCGCCACTAGAGCAGGATCGTAGCCACTGCGAACTGGGCGGTATCGTGACTGATTCCGACGCTCACCAACGCTTCGTTGTGCTGCAAATCGTAAACACCGTACGGAATCGCCTTGCCCAATTCCTGCTTGGGAAAGTCGTGGGTTTCGACTTTGAGGGGCTGCTTGGACTTGCGGAACACGCGACCGGAATTCTTCAGATTACCCAGCACGTCCTTCTTTTCGTGTCCACCGAAATCGCCGACTGCCCGTTCTTCGCCTGCCATTTCGCCCGGCGGGCGATGAACTCGAATTGCGCGTTTCGGTCCGGATGCTGTCTGCCTTCGATCGTCTTGCGATTAGACTGAAGGCTGTAGCCCATCTCCTTGAGCAGTTCGCCAACCTTCGTGCTGCCGACCTGAAAAGTCTGCCGCCTGAGTTCTCGGGCCAGCGCTCGAGTGCTCTTGATGGTCCACCGCAGCGGCGACATCGGGTCGCCGCGTGTGCCGGACTCGACGAGACGCTCGATCGCGCGTTGTAGCTTTGGCTGCTCGACCTCTCGCGACTTGCGCCCGCCGCCAGGACGTCGCTGGCGACCAGGGTCCAGGGTCTGCCCGGCCTTCAGTTCTGCCACCCCGATCTGAATGGTAGAACGCGACAGGCCGGTCGCCTTGGCGACGGCAGTGATACCACCCCATCCAAGCGACATGGCCTCCGCGGCGGCCCACCGGCGCGTGCCGCGCTCGTCGAGGTCCATCAGGACTGCGGTATACTTGCGATGGATCGAGCGAATAAGATCTGCGTCCGGCATGGCCGAACAGATCGCAGGGGACCCACCGTTGTCTTGGTTCAGCGTAAACTGGAATCGCGAGGGCAAGGCGTAAGGGAACACCGTGCGGCTCCATGCCGCTGGAGTCGCGGCCTCCGGCCGCGAAGGTTTATCGCATGAGTGCCGAACCCGAAGGGAAGGTCGGGCGGTGCCCTTGAGGGCATCCGCCCGTCCTTCGGTCTCGGCCCCTGGAACGGCTTTCGGGTCGGTCC
>JBJSXS010000363.1:0-2833 GCA_046086545.1 Gemmata sp. | reverse complement strand
GCTCAACGTCTGAATCCCCGTAGCTCTCTCGCGCGAGGTCGTGCGGCGCGCGCGGGCGGCGAGGCGCGGCGGCCGCATCCTGTTCAGCACGTCTCTGAATGCGACCCGGTCCGAGCCGCTGCACACGCTCTACGACGCGAGCAAGGGCGCGGTGAACGCGCTGACGCGGCAGCTCGCGGTGGAGCTGGCGCCGCACGGGTTCACGACAGCAGCAGTGGCGCCGGGGCTGGTGGAGACACCGCTCACCGACTTCGGCCTGAAGTCCACGCCCGCGGAGCGCGAAGCGGTCATTCAGCAGATCCCGGTGCGGCGGATCGCCACCGTCGAGGACGTCGCGTGGTGGTACGTGTTCTTGGCGTCGGACCGGGCCAGCTACAGCACCGGAAGCGTCTTCACAGTAGACGGCGGCCTTGATGCGCAACAGATGGCCGTGCGCCCGGTGACCGCGGCCGAGAGGAAATAGAAGCCTCGACCGGATGGAGCACATACCGGATCGCGAATCCTTGCGCCGTGCTTCCGGCCCTGTTGGTGCTGCCGCGCCGGTCGCTGCTCGCTCCGGTGAAAACCCTTCTCACTTCCACGTCCGGTACTTCGGCTTCGGACCGGCCTGGAGTCCTTCCATTTGCGGGAGCAGCCACTTAAGCCCGTCGAGGTTGTCGGCCAGTCGCTCGGCCGCGTCGTCCTGCGTGTGACCGAGGATGCCGATCGGCCCGGTGTACCCGCTGTCGCGAATCTGAGTGAGCAGGTTCAAATCGAGCTCCCCGGCACCCAGAGGCAGAATCTTCTTGCCGACCTTGTCGCCGCCCTTCGCGCTACCGTTGATGTTCAACGCGAGCAGATGCGGCTTCATCAGCTTGAGCAATTCGGGGAAGCGCTCGAAGTGCTCGTGCCCGTGGTGCTGGTTGTACACGATGCCGACGTTCTTGAGCTTGAGTGCCTCGATGAGGGCGATCTGATTCTCGGGCTCGCCGAACCAGCCGCCGTGGTTATACAGGGCGACGGAGCAGCCGAGCTTCGCAGCCTCCTCGGCGATGGGCCGCAGCGCCTTGGCCGCACTCTCGACCTTCCCCGCCTGGGCGGCGCCCGCAGGCGCGCCCATCGTCACCCAAAGTTGTGGTTTGACGTCGTGCTTCTTGATGACCGCTAGGAGCTGCCTCGCATCGTCCCCGAGGTTCGCCGGGAACCACACGGCGGCCAGTTCGATGTTCGCTTTCTTCAGGAGCGCGACCTCGTCGTCGAAGGTCGGCAGGTGTTCGGCGCGCCAGTCGTAGGCGTACTTCTTGAACCCGAGTTTCTTGAGCATCGCGACCCGTTCGGCCGGGCCGCGCTTCTTCGCGTCGAACGGGACGATGCACCACGCAACGAGATTGTCGTTCGCGAACAGCGCCGGTGCCCTCGGCGCCTCGGCCGGTGTGGCGCGCGTCGGGTACAGCAGGAGCGTGACCAAAAGAGCAACTTGAATCATGACCGTAGACGCTCGTGGGTGTAGAGGGCGAGTGGATATCTGAACGCATCCGCTATCCGGATACAAGGTGGGGGCGATCGCGCATATTATTCTGACAGTCGCACAAAAACGGAGTCAGCCTCATGAGTCAACCACAAACCGAGACCGCGATCGTCGGCGGCGGTTGCTTCTGGTGCCTCGAAGCTGTGTTCGAGTTCCTCAACGGGGTCCAGAAGGTGGAATCCGGGTACGCCGGCGGCACCGTTGCGAACCCGAGTTACGAAGCCGTGTGCGGCGGCCGCACCGGGCACGCGGAGGTCGTTAGGGTCACCTTCAACCCGGCGGTGATCAGTTACGGCGAGTTGATGGAAGTGTTCTTCGCGACACACGACCCGACCACGCTCAACCGGCAGGGGCATGACGTCGGCACACAGTACCGGTCGGTGATCTTTCCGCTCTCTCCCGATCAGCGCGCCACGGCAGAAACGATGATCGCCGCACTGAACGCAGAGCCGCGGTTCCCGAACCCGGTCGTTACGCGAATCGAGGCGGGTGAGTTCTACGAGGCCGAGGCCTACCACCAGGGGTACTTCCGCAACAACCCCGGACAGGGGTACTGTCAGTTCGTTGTGGGACCGAAGGTCGCCAAGGCGAGGGGGTTGTTCGGGGCGAAAATGCGGTCAATGCCTTGATGGCAGCGGAAACGCCATAACTTCTGACAGGTATCGGCCGAGCATTGTTGAAAGCACCCTGAGGTCATGCCAAACCAAGCGAAAGAGCCCACTACTCAACAGCCTGATTGCTCTCGCAAGCCTCACACGGCCAGGGGTCGTGACATTACTGAGCCCCACTATCGACCTGTGGGGCGTCTACTCAGTCCCCATTGGCACGGCACACCGATTGGTTCGTGTAGCTTGGCTGGCACAAGTTCCTGATATTGCCGCAATTGTTGCGCGGCTTGCGCCGGATACTTGTACCGGCGAGCGGGTACAGCGACGGGCAGATCGTGCCCCGCAAGACGCACACTTGGGCCGGAGCGTGCCGCGCCTCGGCCACCCACGGGAGTCCCGCCGCGCAGTTGGGGTTGTGCGGGGAAGGCACCCGAACCTTACCCCGGACGGTTGGAGGTGGCCCCGCCGCCAATTCGTACCCGACGTGGTCCTCGTAGCCTTCCGCCTCGGGTTGCCGGTCGTCTGCGTGGGACACGGTTAAGACCGTCCATGGCGAGCGCGTTGCTGGGGCAGGCTCGCGTTGGCGCCCCTTATTTTCGCAGCTGCCTGGTCTTCGGGCCGCCGCTCGGCGCGCCAGCCAGTGCGAGCGCTAGGTCCGTCGAGAGATGGGCGACCTCAAACCGGCACCGATAAGTCGATGGCGTGATGCGCGCGGCAC
>JBJSXS010000362.1:0-2395 GCA_046086545.1 Gemmata sp. | reverse complement strand
AGAACCTGATCGAGGGCGGGGCGCTGGTCGTGGTCGTGCTGCTCGTCCTCCTGGGCAGTGTGCGGGCCGGGCTGATCGTCGCCCTCGCGGTCCCGCTGTCCATGCTCGGCGCGTTCGTGGGGATGCTGTACGCCGGGCTGTCGGGGAACCTCATGAGCCTGGGCGCCATCGACTTCGGGCTGATCGTGGACGGCTCGGTGGTGCTCATCGAGAACGTGGTGCGGCGGGTGGCCGAGCGGCGGCACGAGCGGCACGAGGCGGTGGCCCCGGTGTCGGTGGTGCGCGACGCGTGCCGCGAGGTGGCCCGCCCGGTCGCGTTCGGGGTCGGCATCATCTTACTCGTGTACCTGCCCATCCTGTCCCTGCGCGGGCTCGAGGGGAAGATGTTCCGGCCGATGGCGCTCACGGTCATCTTCGCGCTGCTCACGTCCCTGCTGCTGGCGCTCACGCTGATGCCGGTGCTGGCGTCCGTGTTCCTGCGCAGCGTGAGCGAGCGCGAGCCGCTTCTGGTGCGGCTGGCGAAGCGCCTGTACCGCCCGCTGCTGCGGTTCGTGGTCGCGCGCCCGCGGCTCACGGTCGGGGTGGCCGCGGGCCTGTTCGTCGGCAGCGGCGGGCTGGCGGCGCGGCTCGGGGCGGTGTTCATCCCCAAGCTGGACGAGGGCGCGGTCGCCGTGCAGGCGACCCGGTTGCCGAGCGTTTCACTGGAAACCTCGGTGCAGATGACGACGCTGATCGAAAAGTGCCTGCTGAGGTTCCCGGAGGTCGCGTCGGTGGTGTGCAAGACCGGCCGGCCGGAGATCGCCAACGACCCGATGACGGTCAACCTGACGGACGTCATCATCACGCTCAAGCCGTCGGACGGGTGGCGGTTCGGCTCGAAGGAGGAGCTGGTCAAGGCGATGGAGGAGGCGCTGGAGCGCGAGGTGCCGGCCAACGCCTACAGCTTCTCGCAGCCGATCGAGCTGCGGGTGGCCGAACTGGTCGCGGGCGTGAAGTCGGACGTGGGCATCAGCCTGTACGGCGACGACCTGGACAGGCTGCGCGAGAAGGCCGACGAGATCGCGAAGGCCGTGGCGAAGGTGCCCGGCGCCGCCGACGTGCAGGTGGAGCAGACCGGCGGGCTGCCGTACCTGCGGATCATCGTGGACCGGCAGGCGGTGGCCCGGCACGGGGTCAACGCGCGCGAGGTGTTGGACGCCGTCGCGGTGATCGGCGGCAAGGAGGTGGGCCAGGTGTACGAGGGCCAGCGGCGGTTCCCGATTCAGGTGCGCCTCGGCCCCGACTGGCGCGCGGACCTGGACCGGGTGCGGCAGATCCGGGTGGCCGACCGGACCGGGCGCCCGGTGCCGCTGGAGCAGCTCGCGGCCCTCAGGATGGAGGACGGGCCGGCGCAGATCAGCCGGGACGCGATCCGCCGGCGCATCGTGGTGCAGTGCAACGTGCGCGGCCGCGACCTGGCCGGGTTCGTGGCCGAGTCGCAGGCCGCGGTGGACCGCGACGTGAAGCTGCCCACCGGGTACTCGCTCGCGTGGGGCGGGACGTTCAAGAACCTGCAAGAGGCCACCGGGCGGCTCGCGGTCGCGGTGCCCGCGGCCCTGGTGATGATCTTCGTGCTGCTGCACTCCACGTTCGGCTCGTCGCGGCTGGCGGCCCTGATCTTCCTGAACGTGCCCCTGGCCGCGACCGGCGGGGTGTTCGCGCTGTGGCTCCGCGGGATGCCGTTCTCGATCTCGGCCGGGGTCGGGTTCATCGCCCTGTTCGGCGTCGCGGTGCTCAACGGCGTGGTGCTGGTCACCTACGTGGTGGACCTGCGGAAAAGCGGCCGGGACGCAACTGCGGCGGCGCTCGAAGGCGCGATGATCCGCGTGCGCCCGGTGCTGATGACGGCGCTGGTGGCGACGCTCGGGTTCATCCCGATGGCGGTGTCGTCCGGGTCCGGGGCGGAGGTGCAGCGCCCGCTGGCGACGGTTGTGATCGGCGGCCTCATCACCTCGACGCTGCTGACGCTGTTCGTGATCCCGGCCGTGTACCGGTGGTTCGACCCCGGAGCCACCGACGGGGCGGAGAGCGCCGCACCCGACGTGCGGGCCTCGGCGGAATAGCCACTGTTGGTGGTGACATCTACTGTGCTAAAGCGCTAGCTCACGGGCGGCGGTGAGCGCGGGCGTCCAGCACGAGTTTGGTCATTTCCAGCGGCTCGTTGGGCGACTGCCGGGCGCCCCGGGCCGCGTCAGGGCTCATGGTCGGACCCGGCGCGACCACGCGGCCGGGGCCGCCGCGGGTGAAGAGCGGCTCAACAGATACCCTCGATCGGGCGCCCGCGGCTGGCGGGGAACGGGCGCCCCTCGGCGTCCCGCAGTTCGGCGCCCGGCCCGAACCCGAGCCGGTCCAGCAC
>JBJSXS010000361.1:0-7387 GCA_046086545.1 Gemmata sp. | reverse complement strand
TGCAGAAATTCCCCCGGGCGGCGACGTCGTGGGGCCCGAGCTCAAACCCGATCCCGGTGGCCTCGAGGGCCCCGCGGCCGATCTTGAACTCGAGCGGATCGTAGCCGAACAGCCCCAGGTGCCCCGGGCCCGACCCGGGCGTGATCCCCGGCAGCACGGGAATGCTCGATCCGCTGGTGCCCCTGGCCGCGAGCCGATCGAGATTCGGCGTGGCCGCCGTCTCCAGTTCCGTCTTCCCGCCCGGCTCGAGGGGCAGGCCGCCGAGGCCGTCGGCCACGAGCATCACGATCTTCGTCTCCGCCTTTTCGGCGAGTTCACGGACCAGGTCGAGTTGATTCACGGAACGGCTCCTGCTGCGGGGAAAATCACTTCTACTTCAAGGGCCTCGTGATGGAGACGGACACTAACACCCGATACTGGAAGAAAGGTAAACTGGCCTCCTTTGCTGACATCGCGGTGGGCGACAAGTTGCTCGCAAAGACCCACGGCACCGGCAAGGGCAAGCGCCGCGTGTGCTGGGAGGTGTTCCTGGACGACGAAAGCCGCGACCTGTGGCGCGACGAGCAGCGCGCGGTCCACGCAAAGCGGATGGCGGCCGAGGGCCTTCCCGGGTACGTTGACGCGGCGAAGGACGCCGCGCTGAAGCTGACGCTCTTCTCGGAAAGCGCGGATCAGGCGAGGGGGCTGAAGGTCGGGCACAAGGTTACGGTCGCGCCCGCGGGCGCGGACCGTAAGCCGACCGCCGACCCGGTCGAGGCCGTGGTGACGGCGGTCGCGCCGGTCCGAGGGAACCTGTACGAGGTAACGCTCAAGGTTGGGGCTGTTGACGGATTCAAGCCGGCCGGGGTTGCGCGCCTGTGGGTCGCGAAGCCGGACTGACTTCGCGCCCGCGGCGATACGGACGTTACCGGCTCCGGTCGGTGGACGAACCCGAGTCTTGGGTCGTGTGACTCCGCGACATTACCCAACTTGCTTTGACCCGGCAGCTTGAGACCAAGGGAATTGCGTAACCTAAAGTTCGTTCAGCCCACGCGAGACAAATGCCACCGGGCCCTGCGACGCTTACCCGAGAGTATCGCAGAGCTTTTCCGACTTCCCGTTCCGTCGCAAATCGGCGATAATCTGATGGACTTCTCGTGCTTGGCCCGGCCGAAGCGTCGCGGTCCCACACCAAGGCCCGTTCCCATGCCCGCTGACTGGTTCCGGCAACGTCTCGACCGCCCCGTGTCTCGCCGCGAGGCGCTCGGTCTGGCGGCCGCCGGCGCGCTCGGTATGACCCTGCCGCAGTGCCTCGCCGTCGCCAAGGAAACGGGCCGCAAGGCCGCCGCGAAAAACGTCCTCGTCATTTACGAACAGGGCGGGCTGTCCCACATGGACACCTGGGATCCGAAGCCGGAACAGGTGGCCGACGACCGCAGCCCCTACAAACCGATCCCGACGAAAGTGCCCGGCATCCAGTTCACCGAGTTACTGCCGCTCACGGGCCGCATCGCCGACAAGCTGTGCGTCGTGCGGTCGATGCACCACGCGCGCGGCGGGGCCGACGCGCACCCGAACGGCACCCAGTACGCGCTCTCCGGCGCGCACCCGTCGGCCGCGCCGCTGACAATGCCGGACATCGGCTCGGTGGTGTCGCACTTGATGGGGAGCGACTGCAAGTACCTGCCGCCGTACATCATGGTGCCGGGCAACCACGAGCAGGCCGCCGAGACCCGCACCGGCTTCCTGCCGGCCGGGACGAAGGTGTTCAAGACAGGCGGCAGCGACCTGTCCGACCCGGCGTGGCGGATCGCCGGAATCGTCGCCCGGCCCGAGAACCAGGGGGAGCGATCCGCCGACCGACAGGAGCTCCGCGCGGCGCTGGACGCGCGCCAGTCCTTCGCCCGGCCGGGCCTCGACGTGCAGGGCATGGACCGCTTCTACGACCAGGCGTTCGACATGCTCACCAGTTCGAAGGTGTCCGAGGCGTTCGACCTGAGACGCGAGCCGGCGCGGGTACGGGACGCCTACGGGTCCGGGCACCGCGGCGCGTGCTACCTGGTCGGCCGCAAGCTGATCGAGGCCGGGGTGCGGTTCGTCACCGTCGACACCCGTTGGCCTCTGACCCGGGACACGCCCAAGGGCGGCAACCTGAACTGGGACCACCACGACCACATCTACGCGAAGGGAACGTGCGAGTTGCCGGGCGCGACGGGTGCGGGGGCCGGGCGGTACGGCATCGGCGACTGGGTGATGATGGGCAGCGTGGACCGCGCCTTCTCGGCCCTGATCGCCGACCTGGATACGCGCGGGCTGCTGGCGGAAACGCTGGTGTGTTTCGTCAGCGAGTTCGGGCGGACCCCGAAGATCAACAAGGCGAAGGGCCGCGACCACTGGACGCACGCCTACAGCACTGTGTTCGCCGGGGCCGGGGTACCGGGCGGACAGGTGATCGGCCGGACGGACCGGGAGGGGGGGCACGTCACCGACACCCCGTACACCCCGGAGGACTACGCCCAGACCATTTACGCCAAGCTCTGCCTCGACCGCGGCAAGCCGCTGTACACGTCTAACAACCGGCCCGTTTTTTACGGCCACACCGGGAAGCCGATTCCGGGCGTCATGTGACGACGCGGCTCCTGCCGGAGCCGCCCGGGGTGGCACCCGTCGCGGCCGAGAGCCGGACCGGTGCCGGCGCGCCGATCGCGCCCCAGTCAGGCTGTTCCCACGCTCGCCCGGTTACGAGTCGCGCAACCCGTGCCCGCACGACATGTTGGGCAGCAACGCTGGTCGCGATCGGCTCACGCACTCATGCTTGAAAGGGGTCTGCTTACATGGCTCGATCGGCAGCAAGCCGGATCCGGTTCCCGCGGCTCCTTTCAACGATACTGCTCGGCCTGCTACCCGCCTCGGCCTTCGGCGAAGAGGTGTGGGTGACGATCCGCTCGGATTTCCCCGGAGGGAACGTCAAGGTCGGCAAGAACGAGGGGGGCGGCGTCGAGCTCGCACCGGACCTGCGGGGCGGACCGGCTTGGTTTTACTGGCACTTCGAGGCCGAAGCCGCCCGGGCCGGCAAGGTGGAATTTACGTTCGCGAACCCGCCCATGATCGGCGCTCGCGGCCCCGCCGTCAGCCGCGACGGGGGTATGAGTTGGAAGTGGCTCGGCGCCGAGAGCGTGACCCTCGCACCGCCTGCCGGGAAGGACAACGCCGCGGCGCGACGGGACCGCTTCACCTTTCACTTCACCGAAGCGAAACAGAAGGTCCGCTTCGCGGTCACGATCCCGTACCTGCAACACGACCTGAACCAGTTCCTGAAGACGCACGCCGCCAACCCACACCTCAAGCGAGGCGTACTCACCGAGACTCGCTTCGGCCGCCGGCCCGTGGATCTGGTTCAGGTCGGCGAACCGGGTGACGGGGTGCGGGCGGTCCTGCTGACCGCCCGGCACCACGCGTGCGAGTCGATGGCCAGTTTCGCCCTCGAGGGCATTTTGCTAGAGGCGATGTCTGACTCGTGGGCCGGGGTCGCCTTCCGCAAGCGGTACGTCATCTACGCGGTCCCCCTGGTGGACGCGGACGGCGTGCAGGCCGGCGATCAAGGGAAGAACCGCCTGCCCCACGACCACAACCGAGACTACGGCGCGGACGCGATTTACCCCGAGATCAAGGCGATTCAGGAGTTGGCCACCCTTCGAAAGGTCCGTTACTCGCTCGACCTGCACTGCCCGTTCCTCCGGGGCGACGTTCACGAAGCCTTTCACTTCCTGGGCCTGGGGCTCCCCCACATCAAGGACAACGTCAACGAACTCTGCAGCTGGCTGAACGAGGAGCGCCCACGGGTGGCGATGACCCCCATCAACCTGCTGGCCGATCCGAGCAAGCCTCAAGCGGAGAACCGCAAGATCAACTCGCATTATTTCGCGACGCGACCGGACGCGGTGTTCGCGGCCACACTGGAAATCCCCTACGCCCAGTCGAACACGCCGTCGGACCCCGCGATGGCCCGGGCTTACGGGGCTTCGATTCTCAGGGCGTGGGTCAGGACCAAGTTCGTCACTTCCGACAAAGATTTGCCACGCGGCAAGGACGGGCACGCCGACCTCGCCGCCTTTCGGGACAGATTCGTGAAGGCCTCCGGTCCGGCTCCGGAGGACGCGGAGGCGATTGCACAACCTTACCTCGAATCACAAGATGACTCGGCTCATCGCGCCGAGGCCAACTATCTGATGGCGCAGCTGCGCTTGCGGCAGAAACAGTACGCAGGGGCGCGGCAGTTCAGCAAGGCCGTCGGCCGCGACGCCAGCGCGACGGCGAGCCAGCAGTCGGCGGCACTGCTGGTCGGGTTGCAAGCGCTCTGTGGCGATTCGAGCGCCACCGCCGGGGCTGTCGATGCCGGCTTCGCGGAGGCGCAACGATTCCCCTACCTGTCGGACGTGCAGCAAGCAAGGATGCTCGACACGGTCGGCGATTACTATTTTGCGAAAAAGGATTTTGAGAAATCGATCGGCCACGCCCGGCGGCAACTGGCCTTCGAACCCCGCCACGAACAAGGAAGGGTGCTCAACCGCATCGCGACCCTGCACGATTTGCTGGACCGACCCGGTGACGCGGTGGCGAGTCGCAAGGAGGCCGTCCGGATCTTGTCGGCACAACTGACGCCCGTTCCGCCGCGAAGCATCTTCGGCGCGATGATGACGAGCGACCTGTTCGAGGCGCTCTGCGGCATCCCGACCGCAACGCTGGAAGAGAAAAAGGCTGCCGCAGCGCTGGTGCTGGCCCATGAGATCGCACCGCCCGCGTTGAAGGACAAGGTCCGCAAGAAGCTGGTGGACCTCGAGAAAAACAACAAATAGCCGGCGGCGGGCGAGGACCATTCGGAAGGCGAAGCCGGGTTGTGTTACCGGCGGATGGCCTTCTGGGGTCCGGCGTCGATCTCGTGTGTGGCGGCTTCAATGATCGGTGCGTCCGTTCGGTCGAGCGGATCCCCGGCCAAGTTCCGGAGCGACTCCAGCACCTGCGAGGCGTTCCCCGTTTGAACCCGACACCGATACTCGCCCGAGGTCACATCGGACACGTGGTGAAGACCGTTCCCGCCGGCCCGTGCCGGCGGGAAGGTACTGGCCGCAGTTCCAGAGAAAACGCGCGGGACTGACAGGGTCTTGCTGTAAACTAATGGTTCTGCCCAACCCACCTTGCGCTCGTCGCACGACGTCAGGTTACAAGATGACGCACTTGCCACTCGCTCGGGTTACCGTCCTGGTACTGGCGTTGT
This sequence comes from Gemmata sp., assembly GCA_046086545.1. Classification (GTDB taxonomy): domain Bacteria; phylum Planctomycetota; class Planctomycetia; order Gemmatales; family Gemmataceae; genus Gemmata. The sequence continues at coordinate 2,133 of JBJSXS010000361.1, read as the reverse complement.
CGTGCCTGCACGCACGCGCCGGGGCGCAGCCCGCGGACGCGAAGGGGCTGTCGCTGTTCGAGAACAAGATTCGCCCGGTCCTCGTCAAGGAGTGCTACCAGTGCCACTCGGCCGAGGCCGCGAAGAACAAAAAACTGCGCGGCGGGCTGCAACTCGACACGCGCGAGGGGGTGCGTAAAGGCGGTGAGAGCGGGCCCGCGGTTGTGCCCGGCGATGCAACAAAGGGTTCGCTGCTCGCCTCCCTGCGACACGCCGAAGGCGTCGAGAAGATGCCGCCCCGCGGGAAGCTCTCCGATGAGGTGATCGCGGATTTTGCCAAATGGATCGAGCTGGGCGCTCCGGACCCGCGCGACGGCAGCCCGCTGCCCGGCAAGCGCCCCATCGACATTGCCGACGGCAAGCGGTTCTGGTCGTTCCGCCCCCTCGCGGTGGCGCCCCCGCCGGACGTGAAGAACTCAGCGTGGGTCCGCAACCCGGTAGACCGGTTCGTCCTTGCCGGCCTCGAAGCGAAGGGGCTGACGCCGAGCCAGGCGCTCTCCAAAGAGAAGCTCGTCCGCCGGGTCACGTTCGACCTCACGGGTCTGCCGCCGACCCCCGAAGAGGTCGAGGCGTTCGTCGCCGACAAGGCGCCCGATGCCTACGACAAACTGCTGGCGCGCCTGCTCGCCAGCGAGCGGTACGGCGAGCGGTGGGGCCGCCACTGGCTCGACGTCGCGCGGTTCGCCGAGAGCGGCGGGTACGAGTTCGACGGCGACCGGCCCGGCGCGTACCACTACCGCGACTTCGTCATCAAAGCGCTGAACGGCGACCTGCCGTTCGACGAGTTCGTGCGGCTCCAGGTGGCCGGCGACGAGTTGAAGCCCGGCGACTTCTTCGCGACTTCCGCGACCGGTTTCCTGGTCGCCGGCCCGTACCCCGGCCAGACCACCGCCAAGACGCTCGAGCCGATCCGCTACGACCACCTCGACGACATGCTCGCGACCACCGGCACCGCGTTCCTCGGTCTTACACTGGGGTGCGCGCGGTGCCACGAGCACAAGTACGACCCGATCCCGCAGCAGGATTACTATCGGCTCCTCGCGACGCTCGCGCGCACCGACTCCGTCAATCGTCAGATGGACCCCGACCCGGAGTTGTACCGCAAGGCAAAAGCCGCGTTCGACGCGGGCCACGAACCGGTCGCACAGGCGGCCGCGAAGTTTGACAGGGAACAACTGCCCGGCCGCTTCGACAGGTGGCTCGCGGCAGAGAAGGCCAAACCCGCGGCCAAGTGGCTGACGCTGGAGCCGACGACGGTGACCGGAAAGGCCCCCCTGAAGAAACTGAGTGACGGTTCGTACCTCGCCTCGGGCAAGGCGGAGAAAGCCGACACCTACACCTTTAACGCGACCACCTCGCTGACGAAGATCACGACCGTTCGTATCGAGGCGCTACGCGACGAATCGCTCCCGAACGGCGGGCCGGGCCGCTCACCGGACGGGAACTTCGCGCTGACTGAGCTCACGCTGACGGCGACGCCATCTGCGGACGCCACGAAGAAAGGCGCGAAGCCCGTAGTCGTGAAGTTCAAACCCGGCAAGGCGACCGCGCAGCAAGGGGCGCTCGCGAAGGCGACAGACGGCGACCCGAAGACGGGTTGGGCACCCGGCGCGCCGGGCACGGACCACGCTGCGACTTTCGCCGCTGAAGCGCCGTTCGGCTTCGAGGGCGGTACGGCGCTTTCGGTTGTTCTCAAGTTCGAGAGCGACTTCGCGGCGGGTCGCGTTCGACTCGCGCTCGCCGCGGAAGACGCGGGCCTTGCCGAGGAAGGCCGTCCGCAGTCGGGGGGCGAAATCCTCGCGCTGCTCGCCAAGCAGGGCGGGAAACTCGAAGGCAAGAACCGCGCAGAGATCGTGCGGTGGTTCCGCAAGGTGGACCCCGCGACCGAAGAGGCGCACCTCCCTGTCGAGCGGTCGCTTGCCAAGGAGCCGAAGGCGCCACTGCAACCGGTGTTCTCCGCGACCTCCGGGCGCGGCGGCGACGTGTACTACCTGATCCGCGGCGAGACGGACCGCAAAAACGGGGTCGCGCCGCCGGGGTTCGCGCAGGTGCTTGCGAGCGCCGACGAGGGGCGCTGGCTGCGGCCCGCCGCGG
>JBJSXS010000360.1:0-2944 GCA_046086545.1 Gemmata sp. | reverse complement strand
ATCATCGGCATCAGGAACCCCTTGAGCGACTCGTTGTGCTTCGCGTGCGTGTCCCACCCGCCCTGGTTCTCGAGCTTCGCGATCCGGGTCCAGTTGATCTGCACCAGCGACACGCCCGCCTCCACCAGCCGGCGCGCGAGCAGGCAGCTCTGGGCGAACCGGCTGCGGCCGTAGCGGTCGCGGAGCTTCGGGGACTCGCGGTCGATGTCGAACGCGGCCCGGGCCGCCCCGGACGAAACCAGCTCGAACGCCTTCCGGGTGCTCGCGTCGAACACGTCCGCCCCGGGCGCGGGCAGCCGGTTCATGCCGCCGAGCAGGCTCTGCCGGGCTGCGAGGCGCGCCAAGGGCACCTCGTCGGGCGGCGCGAGGGCGTCGATCTTGAACCGCGCGTCGGACGGGTCGCAGTGGATCAGCCACGGGTCGTGCCGGCGCCCGAGCAGCCCCGCGTCCTGCCCGGGCCACGGGAAGTTGCCGTCGTTCCAGATGTGCTCGGGCAGCGTCACCGCCGCCGGCAGCTGCCCCGCGGCCGGGCGCAGGTAGCGGACGACGGCCCCCAGCGACGGCCAGTTGTTCGGCGCCTTCGGCGTGGCGCTCTCGACGTTGAGCGGGGCGTGCGGCACCCCCGTCAGCATCTGGTACCCGCTGGACGAGTGCGCGTTGTCGTTGGTAACGACCGCGCGCAGCACGGCGATCTTGTCCGTCAGTGCGGCCGTCAGCGGCATCAGCTCGCCGACGCGCAGCCCGACCGTGCGACTCTGGATCGTCCCGAACGGCCCGCGCACCTCCGGCGGCGCGTCCGGCTTCGGGTCCCAGGTGTCGTGCTGCGGGGGCCCGCCGGTGAGCCCGAAGATGATGACGGACTTGGCCCTCGGGCGCTTATCGGGCGCGGCCCCCGCCCGGGCGGCGAGCAGCTGCGGGAGCGACAGCCCGCCGAGGCCGATGGCCCCGGCGCGCAGCCACTCGCGGCGGTCCGGACGGTTCGCGTCCTCAGGGGAGACGAGTCCGAGCATCGCGTGGCACCAGAAGAGATCGTTCGGGGGGGGTGACTTCGGTGGGTACTTTTATTCGACGCGATCCTGACGCGAAATGCAACGGAAAGTCTCCCGCCGGGCGGCGTGAACTCCGATCGGGACAAAGATGGGGGTCCGCCGGACAGTTCGGCGTGCCCAGCCGCTCGACACCCGCTCCCCGAGTCTGGTCGCACGCCCGGGTCCCTATCCCTTTCGATCGGAGACGGGGTTCTCGTCGACTCGCGCGACGTGCGCCAAGAAATGTCGCCGCGCCCGGGCGGGGCCGGCGAGTAATGATGCGGGAACGCACCCGCGCAGTCGTTCACGTCCTGCGGCACGAACCTTCACAAACTGCTGACCGCGCGACGTATTCGCCAGCGGCGGGTGGCGCACCGCGCGTTTGACGGCGAGTGAGTCGCGGGGCGGCGCGCCGCGCGGGTCACGGTCATACGAACGCCGAACGGGTTAGTGGATGAGGCGGGCAAACCCGGACGCGGGGGTACAGGGATCAGTACCCCGCTAAGCCCTGCCCGCGCGCGTGGGCAAGTTGAACGCGACCGCGATTTGAGTGGATTTCACACCGGGCCGGAACGAAGGCTGCACCCCGAAAACAGCGCCGATGCCAGCACACGCCCGAGCCGCGTGACATTCATCGCGCGCCGCACGAGCCCTCGCCGGACGCGGTCGGGAATCTCGGTCGATCGACTGGTCCGGCGCTGACCGGCCAGATAAACTCGCTTTACTGCAATGCCTTATCACTCATCCGCCAGTCGGGCGGGGCCTCGCGCCTGAGGGAGCAGAAATGCGACCCAGACCTAACCGTCTTTGTGCCCGGCACCGCGCGCCGGGGCTGGCCGCGATCGTACTCGTGGTCGTCGGCTGCACGTCGAGCGCGCCGCCCAAGGCGGAGTTGCCGCCGCCGGTGGTCAGCGTGGACCGGCCCCAGACCCGCACCGTCCAGCCGTACGAGGTCTTCGTCGGCCGGGCCGAGGGGTTCGACAAGGTGGAAGTGCGGGCCCTCGTTGGCGGGTACCTCACGAAGATCCACTTCACGCCCGGCACCGAGGTGGCGGCCGGGCAGGAGCTGTTCGAGATCGACCCGGAGCCGTACCAGGTCGATCTGGTGAAGGCGAAGGCCGACCTGGCACAGGCCGACCTGGAGGTGACCCGGACCCAGGCGATCGTCGTGAAGGCCGTTGAGGACTTCAGGCGCGAAGACGACCTCTTCGCCAAAGGGGCCGGGGCCAAGCAGACGCGGGACGCGGCCCTGGCACAGAAGGACGCCAGCGAGGCCGAGTTTCGGGCCAAGAAAGCGGCCGTGGACGCCCGCGCGGCGCAGGTCAAGACGGCCGAGCTGAACCTCCGCTACTGCACCGTCAAGGCCCCGATCGGGGGCGTCATCGGGGACCGGCTCGTGTCCCGCGGCAACCTGGTGATCGGCGGGGTCGGCAACCCGACCCTGCTGACCACCATCATCACCGGCGACCCGATTTACATCGCCTTCGACATCGACGAGAACACGCTCCAGCGGTTCCAACAGGCGGTCCGCACCGGGGCGCTGGAGGTGGCCGCGCCGGGGCAGGCGGTGGTAGAGGCCGGGATGGCCGTCCACGGAACCGATTACCCGCTGCGGGGGCGCCTGGATTTCGTCAACAACACCGTGGACGCCAAGACGGGCACGATCCGGGTGAAGGCCAAGTTCGACAACCCGAAGCCGAAGACCGGAAGCCGGCTCCTCGCCCCGGAGATGTTCGCCCGGGTGCGGGTGCCGCTCGGCAAAGCGCGGGCGGGGGTGCTGGTGCCCGAGGAGGCGGTGCTCTCCGACCAGGGGGTGCGGTACCTTTACGCCGTCGGGGCGGACAACAAGGCGGTCCGGCTGGACGTCACCCTGGGCGTGCTGGACGGCGGGCTGCGGGTGATCGAAGCGGTCCGCG
>JBJSXS010000359.1:0-7007 GCA_046086545.1 Gemmata sp. | reverse complement strand
CGGCCGGCGCGGTGCCGACCTTCTTGGTCGCCAGTTGCAGCAGGCCCGCTTGCGCCTCACCGGTCTTGAACCGCTCCACCGCGTCCACGGCGGCCGACGCCACGTCCGGGTCCGGGTGGTTCAGAGCGGCCCGCAGTTCGGCGTCGGCCAGCTTGTACTCGTACCCGGGCAGGTCGCCGACCGCCATCTGGCGCAGGTACTCGACCGCGGTGCGGGCGTCCGCCTTCTTCGCCGCCGCGTCCCGCGGCAGCATCATCGGGTCGCCGAACAGCACCTTGAACTCCGGCTCCAGTTGCAGCCGCGAGTACGGCTCGGGGATCACCTTCACCCCCGGGTAGCCCTTCAGCACGCGGGTGATTTTGGCCTCGATGAGCGGGTCGCGGAACGTCTCCACGGTCAGCCCCAGGTCGACCGAGTCCACCTTGGCGCGGAGGGCGTCGTACCTCTTCTGCGCCTGGGGCGCCTTGGACACATCCAGCTCGAACCGCTCGATGAGTTTGAGCAGATCCTTGATCGCGATGTCGCTGCCGTACGTTGCGGACGCCGGCTGGAGCGTGATCTGCTTGCGCGTGCTGTCGAGGCTCGCGACCGTGGCGGGGGCCGACTCCGGCGTGACCGGGTACTCGGCCGCGAGGATCGCGTACACCACCAGTTTGATGCGCAACTGCATCAGCTGCTTCTGGTTGGCGGTGAGAGTCAGCGGGAGCGTGTCGAGCACCCGCTGGAGCCGCTCGGCGCGAACCGCGGCGGCGTTCGCCAGGGCGTTGTCGCGGCGCTTCTGCCGGTCCTTGCGGTCGCCCGCCTGCTCTTCGGGCGTCCGCTTCGCGTCGGGCACGTACGGGTCCGGAATCGCGATCACGTCGTTCTCGGTCGCGGCGATCATGGCCGACGTGCGGAGCATGAGCTGGTCGAACGTGGGCAGCCGGGGCTTGTCCGCGGAGGCGATCACGTAGATCGGGCGCCCGGCGGTGCGCGGGTCCGCGGCGACCTGCCCGACGGTGTCGATCAGTTCCGGCGGGGCCGCGTGGTGGTCGATCACGATGATGTCGAAGTCCGACGACCGCGCGATGCGGCGGAGCAGATCGCGCCCGCTGCCGAGAATCTCGACATCGAACGTGAGGCCCTTGATCCGCGGCGACTCGGTGTCGCGGTCGAAGTGCGGGCCGCGCAACAGGGCAGCGTTGCTGTCCGCGCGGAACTTGGCCGGGTCCACCAGCAGAACGGTGCCCTTGGACTCGCCCGGCTTGCCCGGGTCGGTCGCGGCGGCGCGGCGCAGGATTTCCACGATCTGCGGCTTGGCCGACCCGGGCACCGGCACCGGGGAGCGGAGCAGGGCGGTGGCCGCGGCGAACTGCACCGCGTGGTCCGGGTACGCCAGCGCGCGAACGAGGAGCGACGGGCGGTCGCCGGCCCCGGCGGGCGGGGTGGCGGCCTCGCGGTCGGCGCGGTCCCCGAGCGCCTGTGCCATCGCCAGCACCAGCGGCGTCCGCTTCTCGGTCAGGCCCCGGGCCAGCAGCTCGATGAGGGTGGCCGACGGGGTGTCGGACAGCAGCTTGTACACGGCCGGCTCGGTCACCGCGAGGTTGTTGCCGCGGGCCCGCTCGACCGCCCGCTCGGACGCGAGCGCCAGCACCAGCGCCTGGGCCGGAGCGTACTCCGGCTTCATGTCCAGCGCCCAGCGGGCGTACCGCAGCCCGTAATACTCGTCGGCCTGACCGACCGGCACGTCGGGCAGGCGGTCCACCTTTAACACGTCGCCGGCCATGCCCGCGACCCACACCGGCACCTGCGCCGGGCTGCCGTCGGGGTTGGTCTTCGCGGCCATGTACCGGGCCTTGTGCTCGTAGAACTTGCGCGCGTGGGCGATCAGCTCTACCTCGGGCCGCTTGGCGTCGGCCTTCGCCCCGGGCACCAACTCGTTCACCAGCTGCTGCGCGAGTTCGAACAGGGTGGGCGCGTCGGCCCGCGGCTTCGACAGGATGCGCCACAGGTACGGCACGAAGTCGGTCTGCGCGCTCCCGAGCAGCGTCAGCACGTCGCGGCGCCGCGCCAGCTGGCACAGGATGCCGTACTGCTGGCTCGGCGGCAGCCCGTCGAGCGCCGCCACCCACCCCGGCATCGTCGGCCCTTCGAGGAGCGGGATCGTTTCGAGAATGCCCGCGTAGACGTCCTTACTGGGGTTGGTGCGGACCGCCTCGATCATGAACGGGACCGCGTACTCGCCCGTGCGCTTCAGCTCCTGCTGGGCGAACAGCTTTTCCTCGTAGGTCTCGCCCAGGTTGCGGATGTACTTGTTGACCCGTTCCGGCGTGTACAGGAGTTTGGTTTTGACCGCCAGCGCGCGGGCGTTGAGGTCTTCGACCGCGGCCCGGACCTTTTTCTCGGCGGCCGGGTCGTCGGAGTACCGGGGCACCGCGCGGAGCTGCTGGAACGCGGTGGTGCCGTACTTCGATTCGAGTTCCACGAACACGGCGGTGCCGGCCTTCTCGGTCGGGTCGGCCAGCGCCTTGGCGTCCGGCACGCTCGCCAGGAACTCGTCGAGGAAGATGCCGGCGATGTCGTACTTGCCCTCCGCAACCGTGTCGCGGAACTTGGCGTAGATCTGCTGCGGCGTGAGCGGCTGCTTCATGGGCGGCTGGGCCGCCGTGCGCCCGGTCAGCACCAACCCCACGGCCAGCGCGAGGGCGAGGAACGAAGCGGTTCTCACCGGGTTAACTCCTCAGGATGCGGGACGACTCGGGCGCGCGAGAACCGAACGGCCAACCCCCGCCCCACCGTTCACGCTAACAGACCGGGCCGGTGCGGGTCAGTCACGCGCCCGGGGCGGCCCCCGGGCGCGGGTGCGTACGGCATCCAGTGTGCATTCTGAGGGCGCCGGTCAGGTTAAGCAATTCTCTTCGCACGCGACGAGGTCGGAGAACGTCTCCCGGCGGCGAATCAGTCGGTGTGTGCGGCCTGTAACGAGGACTTCGGCCGCGCGGACCCGGGAGTTGTAGTTGGACGCCATCGCCATCCCGTACGCGCCGGCCGAGAACACCGCGAGCAGGTCGCCGCGCTTCATGGCCGGCAGGGGCCGGTCTTTGGCCAGGTAGTCGCCGCTCTCGCACACGGGGCCGACGACGTCCTGGTTGAAGCAGTTGGGCATCGCGCGGAACGGCTGCGGGTCGTCCGGGTCGCCGTTCACGTCCGGCGACACCGGCACGTCCGCGCTCGGGGTCACCGGCCACGCGCGGTGGAACGAGCCGTACAGGGTCGGGCGGATGAGGTCGTTCATCGCCGCGTCCTGAATGATGTAGTGCTTCCCGCCGGTGGACTTCGTAAACACCACGCGGCTCAGCAGGATCGCGCTGTTGCCGACGATGAACCGGCCCGGCTCGAGAATCAACTGGCACCCGCTCTCGCGCAGCGCGGGCATGATGGCGTCCGCGAACGCGGCCGCCGGCTTCGCCTCGTCCTTCCGGTAGTTGATGCCGAACCCGCCGCCCATGTTCAGGTACCGGATGTCGTGCCCCTGAGCCCGGAACTGCTTGATCAGGGTCAGCCCCTTTTCGGCGCCCATCCGGTACGGGTCGGCCTTGAGGATGGGCGAGCCGAGGTGCATGTGCAGCCCGGCCACCGCCAGACCCGGGTGCCCGACGACGCCCCTCGCGACGTCAACGATGGTCTCGATGTCCAAACCGAACTTGACGCCCTTGACGCTGGTGTCGGTTTTGACGTGCGTTTTCGGCGGCAGGTCCGGGTTGACGCGGAGCGCGACGTTCGCCTTCACCCCCAGCTTTTGCGCGACGGCGCCGATGGCGTGCAACTCCTGTTCGCTCTCCACGTCGAACAGGAACACGCCGCTCTTCAGCGCGAACTCGATCTCCGCGTCGGTCTTGCCGACGCCCGCGAACACGACCTTCGACCCCGCGGGACCGGCTTTGAGCGCCCGCTGGAACTCCCCCTGCGAGGTGACATCGAAGCCCGACCCGTTCTGCCCCATGAGCCGGCACAGCGACAGGTTGCCGTTGGCCTTCACGCTGTAACAGATGACCGGCTTGGCCTCCGCGAACGCGGTCTGGATCTCCCTGAGGCGCCCGAGGAGCGCCGCCTGTGAGTAGACGTACACCGGGGTGCCGTACCTCTCGGCCAGCTCCGGAACGGGCACGTCCTCGCAGTACAGGGTGCGGTCGCGGTAGTCGAAGTGGTCCATGTGTGTGCGCTCTGGAGTGGGTCTGGGGTGTTGATTCTACCGCCGCGCGGGTGGGGTGTCCGGGGCGGCGCGCTGTTCGTGCCGCTTCAGCACGCGGTCGATGACGAACGGCCCGGCCGGGATGACGGACGCGAGCGCGGCGTATGCGACGAGCCTGAACGTGAGCGCCTTCTGGCCCCACGCGACGAGCGCGACGAGCGCGTACAGCACGAACAGCCCGCCGTGAACGGCCCCGACGTAGAACACGGCCCGCGTCCCGAGGTCGGGCACGTCGGAGAGGTACTTCAGCGGCATCGCGACGAAGAACAGGAGCAGCGCCGACACGCCTTCGAGGAGGCCCGCCGCGCGCACGCGGCCCACCGGGGTTGACAGCACGACACGCTCCTTTCGCTCCAAACAGTGGTTCCGCCCCGTTCGCTCACGCGAGCCGCTGCTTCCAGTCCGCCAGCTGGTTCGCGACCTCCGCCGGGGCCGTCGAGCCGTAGCTCCGGAACGCGTTCAGCGCGTTCGTCGCGCCGAGCGCCGCCTTCACCCCGGGGGCCGGGAACGCGTCGTCGGGCAGGTCCGCGAGCCGGCACTTGCGCCGCTCGCACTCGCGCACCAGGTTGCCCACCGCCTCGTGCGCCGACCGCATCGGCGTGCCGCGCGCGATCAGCGCCTCCATGAGCGTGGTCGCGTCGAGGAACCCGGCGTCCAGGCGCGACGCGATCACGTCGCGCCGGAGCCGGGTTTGACGCACCAGCGGGGCCGCGACGGCCAGGCACCCGGCAACCGTGTCGAGCGCCTCGAACAGCGCGAGCTTGTCCTCCTGGAGGTCGCGGTTGTACGCCAGCGGCAACCCTTTGACGAGTACGAACAGGTGCTGGAGCGCGCCGATCACGCGGCCCGACTTGCCGCGGGTGAGTTCCAGCACGTCCGGGTTCTTCTTGTGCGGCATGATGCTCGACCCGGTGCAGAACGCGTCCGGCAGGTCGAGGAAGTTGAACTCCGTCGTGCTCCAGATCACCCACTCTTCCGCCCACCCGCTCAGGTGCGTCGCGATCAGCGAGAGGTCGAACACGAACTCCAGCACGAAGTCGCGGTCGCTGGACACGTCGAGACTGTTGCGCGCGACCGAATCGAACCCGAGCTTCGCCCTCACCGAATCGCGGTTGATCGGGAGCGAAGTCCCCGCGAGGGCCGCGGCGCCCAGCGGGAGGACGTTGACCCGCTTGCGGCAGTCCGCGAGGCGGTCGCGGTCGCGCTGCCACTTCTCGACGTAGGCCAGGAAGTAGTGCGCCGCGAGCACCGGTTGCGCGCGCTGGAGGTGCGTGTACCCGGGAACCACCACGCCGCTCTCGCGCTCCGCCGAGTCCACGAACGCCCGCTGCAGGTCCGCGAGCAGCCCGTCCAGCTCGTCGATGGCGTCGCGGGTCCAGAGCTTCAGGTCGGTGACCACCTGGTCGTTGCGGCTGCGCCCGGTGTGCAGCTTGCGGCCCACGTCGCCCAGCTTGGCGATCAGCGCCTTCTCGATGTGCATGTGGATGTCTTCGAGCGCGATGGAGAACTCCATCTGCCCCGCGTCGATGGTCGCGCCGATCTCGTCGAGCGCCGCGACGATCTGCTCCGCCTCTTGCGGGGTGAGTAACCCCACCTCCGCGAGCATCCGGGCGTGCGCCTGGCTGCCGATGATGTCGTGCCGGTACAGCCGCCGGTCGAAGCTGATCGATTCCGTGAACGCTTCCACGCGCGCGTCCGTGCCCCCGGTGAACCGCCCGCCCCACGCCTTCTGGCTCATGTTGGTTCCTGCGCTTCGCGCCCCTTCGGCTTGCGGCCGATTGCTGATTGTGCGAGGAGTGGTTTTAGGATTCCCCGCGCGCTTTGACACTTCCCCGGCGAGAACGGGGCGGTGCGTGCGCCGCACGCCACCAGGAGAACACGTCATGCGATCCCGCTGGTTGGCCGCGCTCGCGGCCGCTCTCTTGTCCGCCGGGCTGGCGGGCGCGCAGCCGAAGGCGCCGCAGCCCACCGCCGAACTGCGGCTGCGGTCCGTCAGCGACCTCGTTGACCGGTTCGAGTACGTCGCCGGGCTGGTCGGACAGGACGACGTGGCCCGGCAGGTGCGCGACCTCATCAAGGGGCTCGGCGCCGACGGGAAGGGCGTCGAGGGCATCGACCCGAACAAGCCCCTCGGCGCCTACGCCACGCTCGAACAGGACGTCGCCACCAGCCCGTTCGTCGTGCTGATCCCCATCACCGACCGGGACCAGTTCCTGAAGGCGCTCAAGACCCGGCTGGACGCGACGACCGAGAAGGGCGAGAGCGGCACCCTGCGGGCCGCGGTCCCGCTCGTCGGGGAGGTGCACTTCCGGTTCGACGGCGGCTACCTGTTCGTCTCGCAGCGGGCCAGAGATCTGGACCCCAAGGCGCTCGTCCCGCCGAAGGTGTTCTTCGCCAACGACGACGGCGCCGCGGCCTCGCTGGTGCTCCACGTCGACCGCGTGCCGGCCGACCTGCGCGCCTTCCTGTACGGCCAGTTCGAACTGGGCATCAACGACGACCGCAAGAAGAACGCGGACAACGAGACCGCGGCCGAGAAGCGGCTCAAGAACCTCGTGCTAGACACCGTGCTGGCCGGGCTGAAGGGGCTCACCGACGACGGCAAGCAGCTGGCGGTGAAGCTGTTCGTGGACCCGAAGGCCGACGAAATTACCGCCGAGGTGACCCTGAGCGCGGCCGCCGGCTCGCCCACCGCCAGGAACTTCGCGGCGCTGGGCAAGAAGACGAGCCTGCCGGCGGGCATTGTTGGCGGCGGCGCCACGCCTGCCGGCGCGGC
>JBJSXS010000358.1:0-4141 GCA_046086545.1 Gemmata sp. | reverse complement strand
CGCGCGAGTGCGAACGTGCCCGCGCGCGCGGTCAGCACCCCGCACAGCATCGCGACCAGCTGCAACTCTTCCACGTGCCACTCGACGAGGGACCGGTTCACGTTCGCCAGCACCTCGTTCGGCGGCACCACGCGGTAGGTGTGCCCGGTGATCTCCTTCAGCACCGCGGACTGATGCACCAGCGCGCCGAGCAACCCGCCGGCGGACACCCCGGTGCCGACCACGTCGCCCACGAAGAACCCGACGTGGTGCTCGTCCACGCGGCGCACGTCGTGGAAGTCGCCGCCGGCCCGGTTCCGCACGCGGGCGCGCACGTGGAACCGGGCGCCCCCGACCTGCGGGAACGACTTCGGCAGGAACGTGGCCCGGAGCCGGCGCGCCATGTCCTGCTCGCGGTCCAGCTGTGCGAGGGCCTTTTTCAGCTGGTCGCCGAGCAGCCGCGCCTCCCCCGCGCGGGCCGCGACCCGCGCGGCGGTCCCCTGCGCGCGGCCGAGCGCCCGCAGTTGGGCGGCGAACGCCGGGCCCTCGACCGGGCGCGCGAGCACCACGTCCGCGCCCGCGTCGAGGCCCGGGGGCACGGTGCCCCGGTCCGCGAGCCACAGGACGGGCAGGAACTCGTCGCCGAGTTCGGCGCGCCACCGCCGGGTCTGGGCCGCGGCCACCTCGGTGCGGTCCCCGACCTCGACCACCGCGACCACCACGGGTCCGAAGTCGATGGCCGGGGCCGAGCCGAGCGCGTGGTCCGCGAGCGCGAAGCCGGCCGCCCGGGCCAGCGCGCGCAGCCCCTCGTCGCTCGCCCGGCCCGCCGGGGCGCTCCACAAAACGGTCGCTGGGGACATTCGTGTTTGGTGTTTCGTGTTTGGCGTTTAGTATTTAGTGTTTGGTGCCACGGCGCGGTCCGGTGCGTCGCGCCCCGCGCGCGGAGCACCAAACACTAAACACCAAACACCACTAGCGAAATACCAACCTGCGATGCCTATACAGATGGAACTGCGCCGGATCATCATTAGCGAACTGGTGGAGCACCAGATCGTGGTGCTGAAAGAGGTCGAGGGGGACCGCAACTTCCCCATCGTAATCGGCATCTTCGAGGCGACCAGCATCGACCGCCGGGTGCGGGGCATTCAGGCGCCGCGCCCGCTCACGCACGACCTCATCACCGCCGTGGTGGACCAGATGGGCGGCGAGATCCAGGACATTGTGATCAGTGATCTGAAGGAGCACACGTACTTCGCCAAGCTGCGCATCCGCAAGGACGGCGAGCTGACCGAGGTGGACTGCCGGCCGTCCGACGCCATCGCGGTCGCGGTGGCCCGCAAGGTGCCCATCTATGTGAACGAGGGCGTGCTCGGTGAGGCGCTCGAGGACGAGGAATGAGAGCGGCCGCGCCGGGGCCGGCGCCGGCCGGGCGCGGATTGCGTTGTTGCGGCCGCGCGGGGCTCCGCGTATAGTCAGGTGACTCCCGCCGGCGCTGCCTCTGTTCCCTCCCCGGAGCGCACGAATGCTCACCATGCTCGGCAGCCCGCGGCGCGCGTGCGACGGCCTGACCCGCCGCGAGACCCTCGCGGCCGGTGCGCTCACCCTGCTCGGCAACGGCTTCACGCTCCCCCGGCTGCTCGCGGCCGAGGCGCAGAAGCCGGCCGGCGCGCGGCCGGGCAAGGCCAAGAACGTCATCCTGCTGTACCTGCTCGGCGGCGCACCCACGCAGGACATGTGGGACCTGAAGCCCGACGCGCCCGCCGAGGTGCGCGGCGAGTTCAAGCCGGTCCCCACGTCCGCGCGCGGCGTGAGCATCTGCGAGCACCTGCCGCGCACCGCGCAGTGGATGCACAAGGCCGCGGTCGTTCGCAGCGTGAACCACAAGGCGGGGTGCCACAACTGCCTGCCGAGTTACACCGGCTACGAGCAGCTCATGCCGGACCAGCACCCGCGCGACACCGACCCGCCGAGCATGGGGAGCGTCTGCGAGTACCTCCGCGGCGGGCGCGGGGACATGCCCGATTACGCGTACCTCCCGTGCTGGCTCGGGTGGGGGCAGGCGTTCCGCCGCGCCGGGCCTTACGCCGGGCTTCTCGGCCGCAGGTGCGACCCCCTCATCAGCGAGTGCGAGCCTTACGCCGACAAGGGCGCGAACCCGGTCCAGGGCAAGCCGGCCGTCGTGCGCGGCGCCCCGGTGCTGCCGAACACCGCGTTCGAACCCGAGCTCACGATCGACCGGCTCAACGACCGCCGCTCGCTCCTCCAGCAGATCGACGACCGCGCGCGGCGACTGGAGGCCGACGGCACCCTGGGCGGGTACGACCGTGCCCAGCAGCGCGCCTTCGGGCTGCTCACCGCCTCCAAAATGAAGGCGTGCTTCGACCTCTCGAAAGAGGACCCGCGCCTGCTCGACCGCTACGGGCGCACCCTGTTCGGGCACAGCGCGCTCATCGGCCGCAAACTGATCCAAGAGGGCGTGCGGTTCGTCAACGTGACGTGGGACCTGTTCTGGGACCGCATCAAGATCGACTACGACGCGTGGGACACGCACACGAAGAACTTCAGCATCATGAGGGAGAACAAGCTCCCCAACTTCGACCAGACGTACACCGCGCTGCTCGAAGACCTGTCCGACCGCGGCCTGCTGGACGACACCCTCGTGGTGGTCATGAGCGAGATGGGCCGCACGCCGAAGATCAACGCGAACGCGGGCCGCGACCACTGGACGTTCTGCTACTCGGTGGTGTTCGCCGGCGCCGGCATCAAGGGCGGCACCGTGTGCGGCGCGTCCGACGCGCAGGCCGCCTACGTCAAGGACCGCCCGGTCAGCACCGCGGACGTCTGCGCTACCATTTACGAGTGCCTGGGGATCGACCCCGAGTCGATGGTGCCCGACAAGACGGGCCGACCGTTCGGGATCGCGCACGGCGGCAAGCCGGTCCGCGAGATCATGGCCTGAGCGCGTCCGGTTTCGCCTTCTTGCAGCGGTACGCCCGCACCGTGCCGTCGTGGGCGCTGTCGCTCGCGAGGCCGCAGAAGTACACGGTCCGGCCCGGGTCGTTGGGCCCAAGTTGCCGCTCTTGATCGTCATCGTCACGTCGGCGGGCCGCCGCGCCTCTCACCGGGCTCGTCCTCGTTGCACAACCTCAGCGCCGCCGCGCGGTCGGGGGCTTCGTCACAGTTTTACATCGTTACGGACTCGGGCGCCCACGCGGGGCCGGGTTCCGACCGCACCCCGGGAGCGGTCCCTCCGTCCCTCACGGGGGGTGCGTGCCCAGGGTCGCGAGCGGCGCGGGGAGAGGTCACGTCGGGGGTCGTTACCGGGGGTGGCGAAGCTGCGTCACAGCCGGCCGCTGACCGGTTCGACCGCGAACGTGAACGCGTCGCACGACACCACGCCCGGCAGCGGCAGCAGCGCGCGGTCGGCGCAGGACTGGTCGTCGATGGTGAACTTCGTGTCGGGTACGCGCACGCTGAGCCCCTCCCGCGAGCGGTAGATGAGCACCGGTTCGGGCACCTTGAGGGGGATGTGCGAATCGGGCTCCGGCCCCAAGATCAGCTCGTTGCCCATCAGCAGCACGGCTTCCACGGAGACCGGCAGGCGGTGGCCGCTCGTCAGTTCCAGGCGCGCCGAGGAGCTGAGCGCGACCGGCTTGTGGAACACGAACTGACAGCTCGACCCGAGCGTGACCCGGTCGCCCCCGTCGAGGACCGTGCGATTGGTTTCGGTGCCGTTCACGCGGATCCCGCGGCCGGACTCGATGACGTACCCTTCGGCGTCGCGCGTCAGCTCGGCGTGGGTGCGCGACACGTCGGCGAACAGCGGCACGTCCACCGGGCCGTCCGCGGTCGCCTGCCCGAACGTGACCCGGTTCGACAGGCACACGAGGTAGCCGCCGACGCCGTCCACCCACAGCAGGAACCGCTTGGGCTGCGCGGCCCCGCTGGCCGACGAGAGCATCGGCCCGCTAGCCGCCGGCGGGCGCGCGACGGTGTGTTCGGGCAGCGGCGGCCGCGCGTGGTGCGACTGGGGGCGCATCGAGTCCCAGCGCGTGTCGCGCGCCTGGCCGGACGCGCCCGGCGCGCTGCGTGCTGCCGTGCTGGTCGCCACGGGTGCCTCGTGCGGGCGCTCGAGTTCCGCGGCGTCGGGGGCCGCGGCCGC
>JBJSXS010000357.1:0-9249 GCA_046086545.1 Gemmata sp. | reverse complement strand
ATCGACCTCAACCGCCCGCCGGCGGCCAGTAATGCCAACCTCGGGACTATCAACCCGGGCGGCGCCCCCACGACCGCGACGCTGGTGAGCGACGCCGACGGCGACAACCTCGTAGTGACCATCACTCAGGGGACCAAGGGGGTGGCCACGTACGACCCGGTGACTGGCAAGTTCACCTACACGGCGAACGCGAGTGCCACGTCCGGGACGGACACGTTCACCTACACCGTGTACGATGGGTGCGATACGGTGGCCGGCACCGTCACGGTCAACATCCGCGCCTTGGGCGGTGGAGGCGGTCACACTCTCGGGTTCTGGTCGAACAAGAACGGCGAGGCCAAGATCAACGACGGCGGGTCGGCCGCGCCGGAACTGGCGCTGCTGAGCGGGCTGAACCTCCGCAACGGCAACGGCAGCAACTTCGACCCGACGAGCTACAGCTCGCTCAAGACTTGGCTGCTGAACGGGACCGCGACCAACATGTCCTACATGCTGTCAGTCCAACTGGCGGCGATGGAACTGAACGTCGAGGCCGGGTTCGTCAACGGCAGCGCCCGGGTGTACGCGGCGGACCTGCTCGTCCTCTTCCCCGGCGGTAACGCCGCCATCGGGCTGGCGCCCGACGGCAGCATCAGCATCGGCGACCTGATCGTGGCCGCGAACTCCGAACTCGGGCTGCACGGGAGCGCCCTGAGCGGCAACGCGTGGCGGGTCTACCAGACGGCATTGAAGAACGCCCTGGACCTGGCCAACAACAACCTCAACTTCATCATCTGACACGATGATGGAAGTGGTAGGGTCCGCCCGGTTTGACTGGCTGAGCCCTACCGCCACACTGGCAGAAGGTCGGGGTCGATCCAGACCCCTCCGAAGAAGTGATCTCCGTCGTCCGGGCTCGGGGTCAAAGAGAGTGTCGGGTTTGCCGCCCGGAGCGTCAGCCCAGGTGGTAGTTCCGGGACGTGTTCGGGCGGCCGGTCGGTCGGGGCGAGGAAGAGAGCCGGCTCGTGACCGTTGGCCCAACTTCCACCGTCACGCGGCGTTCCATCGCCCCCTTCAGGAGAAAGCCATTGGCGAGCGTACACGAACTCCAAGCCCCCACTGGCCGGCATGAGCGCGGCACCGCTACCCGTGGTGGTCGTTGTGGTCGTGGTGCCGGAACTGGAGGACGTGGACGTGTTGAACGTGCTGGTGCCGGCGGGCTGGATGGTCAGCCGGTAGGCACCCATCCCGAAGACGTCCGCGGTCGCCCCATCTGCGACCACTTTGTACGTCTGCCCGGCAAAAAGTCCGGTGAGAGTCACGCTGGCAAGCGTGCCGTATGCCGAGCCGGCGCTGGCACTGGCGACGAGGGTCCCCGCGGCGTCGTAGACCGACACGGCGGGGCTCAGCAAACTCAGACCGCGGGCATCCACGGAGACGGTCCAACTCCCGCCGAGCCCGGCGGGCACCGTAAACTGGTAACAGTCCGTGTCGGCCATGTCGGTCAGGTCGGCCGCGAGCGCGACGGTGCCAGTGGCGTCCAGCGACAGTGGGGTGGCCGAGGCAAGGGCGTCGTTCCTCCAGCGGGCGTCGTACGCGTCCGCCTGGCGGGCCCCGTAGATCGCCCGGATGCCCACGATATCGTCTGCATACAGACCCGTGTAGATCGTGCGGAGGCTCGACTGCATGACGGACTGGGTTGCGGAGCTATGCCCGAGACCGAGGGAATGGCCAGTCTCGTGGAGCACGAGGGAATAGAGGTCGTACTGGCTGCCGATGTTCAGCGAGTAATTCGAATTCAGGTTCGAGTCCCCGCCGATCGTGGAGGAGCTGACGGGGTAGTAGGTGTAAGCCAGAGAAGTACCCATTGGCTTGGCCCCAAAGCGAATATCGCCGAACCGGCTGTCGCCCTGGACGAGGCCCGAGACGCCCTGGGCCTGGCCGCCATCTGCTACGAAACGGAAGTTCAGGGGCGTCACCGAGGCCCACGTCTGCACCGCCCGGGCGAACTCCCGCTGCCACATCGCGGTCGGATACTTCGCGTCGTAAATGGCGTTCAGGTTACTCATGTATCCGCCCACAACGACGGTGCCGTCCGGCACGAAGCTGGCGGACACGTTGACGTTGCCCCACTTGTAGCCGCTGAGAGAGTACGGTACGGTTCTGTCTTCCAAGCGTTCGACCGAAAGGCGGGCGGAGGTGCAGGACTTCTGACACGGACGCAGCCAAGACATGCGATTCCCTCTCGAGATATGGGTTCGGGCGATCGATCCCAGAAAACTGGAGCCCCCCGGCACAGGAGCCGGGGCCGCGACGGGCACACCAGTCGCGGCGAACCTTTACAGTCGCCCGATCGGTGCAGTCAGGGCGCGAGCGCCCTGCAGATTGCGGGAGTCCGTGGGCGAATTCGGCAGGGAAAGACGGGGAGGGGGAAGCCCTTCTCAATCTGCCACTAGAGCGCCTGCGGTGCGAGCGGCGACTCCACTCGGGAGTCGTGGTTGCGAGTGAAACCAATACCAACTTCGCAGACGCCTCCTATTTTCTTTTGCCGAGTGGCCGGCCGATTTCTCCGAGGCTCTGGATGTTTTCAGTTCTTTCGCTGCCTCGCGCCGCGGTCTGAGGGCTCTCGGGCCGGCTGGGCAACTGCGATAACGGCCGGGGGACTTAGGGTGGAACACCTCCCCGAGTTGACCGAAAAGCAATGGACTGAGTTGCTGGAGCGGCTTACCTGGCATGCACAGCGGAAGTTCCTCCGCCTTGTCTGGCAAGGAATTCCCGCGGCGTCCGGGGGACGGGCTCCAGGCGGCATCGAACCGCCCGATCTCGCCGCACAGGCGATCCTCGACGTGCTCGAGGGGCGGCGGAGTTGGAACCGCGCCGCGGAGCCCGACTTCCTGAGATTTCTCCAGGGGGTCGTGGACAGCAAAGTGGGCCATCTTGCCCGGGGCCGCGAAAACCGCCCATCGAGGGCGCCGGTACTCGCAGAGGAAATCCCGAGCCGGGAACCGACGCCGGAGTTGTCAGCCGTGGCAGGGGACAATCTTGCCCACCTGCAGCACATCCTGATATCGGCCGTCGGACAGGATCCAGTCGCATGGCAAGTAATCGAGTGCTTGGAGTCGGGTCTCACCCGGCCTGCCGAGATCGCGCTCCGACTCGGTATCCCCGTGCGTGCGGTTTACAACGCCCGAAAGCGACTGCGCCAGAAGATAGGCATGGCCCTGAAAGCCACTCGAGGAGATGAGCTATGAATCCCGTCACGTGCGTGCCATTCTGGAATGAACTACTCGACTTCGCGCTTCCAGAAGTACAGCCTTCCGATCACGAGAGCGTGCGTGCGGTCCTAGACGATTTCGAGATCGACCGCGGCCCCGCCCTGAGCCAGGTCCTCACCGCAGTGGCCCGGCGAAAGGCCGATAAAGCAAAGGACCCACCCTACGGCGGCCGGGACACCTAACAGCTAACCCCAGCACGTTTACGTTTGCTCTGGAGCCGCCACGGACAGGTCTCGAACCAGTCCTCGACGGCAATGCGGAGGTCGGCTCATGTGGTGAACTGCGGGTCGGCATGTCGGGGGAACGAGACCAGCAACCGCTGGCCGCCTTCGCACAAACTGTCCGGGAAGGTGCGCTAAAGGCCAAGCGAGGGCCGACCGGTGGCACCGCCTCAAGAACGTGCGTGAAGCTTCTGAGCGGTTATTCGCGAGTGCCTCGTCCGAGATCAGTCGGAAGTACCCCAGTGCCCCGTGTCGGGTTGGCTGATGGTAATCACCGGTCGTTAGTTCGCGTGGCCGGTTCGGTGCTTTCTAACTTCTTCTCGCCGTGTTGGATTGTCCCCGCGGCGCCCAGCGTTAACGTCGCTGACTTTTGGCGCACACGGACCGCGCCGGCCTGCGTGTCGAAGCTGACCTTTCGATCCGGCGAAATGTCCTTCGCCCGGGCGCTACTGACGAAGATGTAGTCAGTTCCCGCCGCCGTCTCGATCTGCACGCCGGACCCGTCGGCGAACCATGTCACCTTCGGCGCGGCCTCCTTCTTCAGGCGCGGCCAGAGCAGCACCGCGATCGCCCCCTTGCCCTTACGCGTCGCAAGCAGAGCGGTCTGGCGGGTTTCGGTCGGTCCTTCCTTGCCGTCGCGCCGACCCATGCCCTTCTGGACGGTCTCTTCCGTCTTGAGGCCCAGTTTGGCGGCGTCGTGGAAGAACAGCTGAAGATCGACGTCGTCCTCGCCCTCGACGGTCGCCCCGGTCGCGTGAACCGTGACCTTCTTCGCGGTCAGCCACAAGCGCCATGTCGCCTCGTCATCCACACCATGACTGTCGCGTATCAGGAAACCCGAGGGGCCGGCCGGGTCGGTGTCCTTCACGAACGCGATCTGTCGTTGCCAGGCGCCCTTCTTGCCCGAGACGTAGTCGAGCGCCTTGCCCGGTGCGAAGGCGTCGATGGTCATGGTCGCGTCGTCGGCAACCGCCGCAGAGCGGAGCATGCTGTGCCACTGCGCGGCGTGTCGGCCGATGTAGCCGAAATCGTCCGCCAGCAGTCGGCCCTTGCCCCACAGGACGATGCTGCCGGAATCGAGGTCGTAATGCTCGTGCTGCGAACCGGCGATGAGGTGCAGATACGACTCGCGGTCCGAGCCGAAGCCGTGACGCAAGACGACGCCGGTCTTTCGGAACCACTCGCTGCCGTAGGTCGGCGCCTTCGGGGCCACGCCGTGCGACTTCAACAGCGACCGGTACCCGGCGAACGTGCCGAACGGGCCGAACAGCCCCACCGGCGGCGACCCGTGTTCTTCGTTCATCCACTGCATCTCGGCGGCGAATTTGGGATCGCGATCCTTCCACAGCCCCGCCACGATTCCGAACATGCCGGTGCCTTCACCCATGTAGGTGTTACCGATCGGCGGGTAGTGCCGGAACCCGCCCGTGCGCCGGTCGCGCGGCGTCGAGATCTTCGCCAGCCACTCCATCACCTTGCGGACCCGGTCGTCGTGCAGGTCTTTGCTGAGGCCGACGTTGGAGGCCATCAGGAACGCGCCGAGCATGTGGTCGAAGGCCACCATCGCGTAGTGAGGAGCCTCCAGCCAGCCCCCGTCCTCGTCCGACCAGGCGTACAGTTGATGGCGCAACTCCGTCAGGCCGCGCTTAGCCCAGTCCTTCGCTTGCGGGTGCGACGAGAGCAGCGCGGCGAAAGCCGTCTGGTACAGCGCCACCGTGGTCGTCATGTTGGGATTGGCCGCGAACCCTCGCGCCGGGGACCAGTAGTCGTCGCGGTTGACGGCGTAGCCCAGAAACGCGAGCTGGGCCAGCATCTGCTTGCGCACTTCGTGGCTGACCGCATCGCTTCCCAGGATGCCGTCGGCGAGGTTGATCGTCGGGAGCAGCAGCACGCTCTGCGTGTGGGGTGCAACGCCCAGGGTCACGCGGTCGTTTTGCACCAGCACCCCGTCCACCATGGCGCTGAGCCACTCGCGATTCTTCTCAACAATCGCCGCCCCGAGTCGCGCGTCCTGGGAAGCGAAATAGGCCTGCAACGGACCGTCGATGTTGTACTTGTCGATCGGCTGCTGCGAGGTCCAGCGCTTCACCTCGTTGGGGTCGTTCTTGAGGGTGGCTCGAAGGCCCGGCAGTGCCGCCTTGCTGACAAAGAGGCGCGGGTAGTTCTCGTGGTCGCCCTTCCACTCCAGGACGTAGTCTTTGACCACCTCGAGCGGGAAGTCGCCGTGCTTGATGAGGTACTTCTGCGGCAGCGGGGCGACGCGCAGGTTCTGCCCTTTTAGCGGGGCCAGCGACTCGTCCCGCGCCGGGGTGCCGAGCATCCAGACGCGCGAACCACCGCCCAGAGGCAACTCCGCGAACACCTCGTCCTTTTCGGCGGTGACGGCCACCGCCGGAGCGAGTTGCGCGGCCTTCCCCTTCCAGTCCGGATCCTTCCACTCGCTGGGCCGCAGGGCGGCCAGCATGAGCATGTTTTTCTCGTCGTGTAGCCCGATCCAGTTGCCCTGGCGCTCGCTGATGTACCAGCGCAGCCACGGCTCCAGCGTGTAGGCTCGCCCGGGGGCGATGGGCCACGAGTCGAGTTGCCCGAGGTTCCCCATTCCCTTGCGGTAAAGCAGCCCCTTGGGTTGGAACTCCTTGCCCGAGAGCGGAAGCCGCACGGTGCCGCCGCCCGGCGCGTCGAACGACTCGCGGACCAGCGCGACCGGTTCCGCGTTCAACACGCGGAAGTGCAGCGTCCAGGTCCCCTTGTCGGCGAACGTGACCCGACACACCGCCTCGGCGAAGACCGGCCCACGCGACGTGACTTCGACGCTATACTCGGTGACCTTGGCCGCGCCGTTGAACGTCGCCCCACCGGTCCAGCCGCCCGACGCGACCCGCACCCCGGCGAGCGGGGCCTCGTCGGCTTGCAGCTTCTTGCGCAGGGCGATCCCGACGTGGGCGTTGCCGAGCAGCCAGCGGTCCGGTTTCTCTTGCACCTCAATGTCGCCGGCCTTCGGCTTTGCCGACTTGTCGAGCCGGTACGACTGGGTGGCAAGTGGCGACAGGGTGACCTGAAACGCCAACCGCGCCGCCTGCCCGTCTGTGACGAGTTGGCTCGGGATCGGTTCGCCCTTCGGACCTACGACCTGCGCCCCCTGGCGGACGGCTTCGAGTTGGGCCGGTGTCAACGGAAAGCTCACGAGTTCGTGCGACCAGGTCCGGCCCAGATGTTCGCGGAGCACGAAGTCTTGGGCCTGCACCGGGAACGTAGAAACGAGCCATCCGACCGTCACAAGGAACATCTGACGCATGGTTCGGGATACCTCGTGCTGAAAGAAGCCCGCACGTTACGGGCGGTCTGTCTCTTGTAGCGCTGCAACCTCACGATCCGAGAGCGCCCGACGGTAAACCCGGACCTCGCGAATACGGCCGGTAAAGAAATCGTGCTCGCCGAAGCCGATCTTCAGCGGTTGAGCTACGGTCAGATCGTAACCCTTCGCGTCGAAAGGCGCGGATGTGGCCGCCAGTCGGCCGTTGACGAACAGCCGCAGTTCGCCCCCCTGCCGCCGGACCGTCAGGTGCTGCCAGCCGGGGCCGAGATCCTTGTCGTACGAGACCCCGACACCGGCCTGGATCGAATAGACGCTGCCGCGAACATCGGCGGGCGCGTCAAGCACCGAACTGGTGCAACTGCCGATGCTGGCGAACAGCCGTCCCTGAAATACAGTCAGGCTGGTGACTCGCGTCCAGTTGTTGATCTCCGCCCGCACCGGAGCTGTCGCAGGTCCGGGCTCCCATCCGGGCGGCGAGAAGAACTTTTTGAGGGACGTCCATCCCGCCGCGTCATCGAAGCGGGACACTTCGCCCCGCGGAATGGCACCGGCGTAGAGCTTGCCGTTGTAGACGCTCAGGGCGTTGATCTCGGTCCCGTCGCCCAGCCGGCCGCGGTCCACCCACTTCTGCCCCCCGGCGTATTCCACGACACGCGCCTCCGGCCACATGCCGGCGATCAGCTTGCCGCGGAAGACGGAGAGCGAGTGGACCTGCAAAGACGGCTTCAGTTCGAGCGGCGTGTCGCCGACGGGGGTGCCGGCAAACTCCCAGCTCCGGCCGTCGAATGCGAACACGTTAGGGTAGCCGGCATACAGTTTGCCGTCGTGTACGGCCATCGCATGCGGGTACAGGCTCGTCGGCGGCTCCGGCGGAAAACTGCCGGCCACGCTCCACTTCGTTCCCCCTTCGTAGACGAAGATCCGGTAGGGCCGACCGCTCCACTGCTTTTCACCGGGCGGCGGCATGCCGCGGTCACCGCCCACATAGAGCTTGCCGCCGAAGGTCGCCATGCAGTTGATGCGGAGCATCTCGCCCGGTTGACCGCAGTCCGTCCATGTGGTTCCGCCTTCGTAGCGATACACGCGGCTCGGCTCGTAATTACCAGAAAACACGCGGGTCCAGTCGTAAGTCGATGTGCCCGCGTACAGCCGGCCGTGGTGGACGATCAGCGCCATGACGCCCGTCGTTTTGCCCTGCCCCACTCGGCCGCAATCGACCCACTCGGTGCCGCCGGCGTAGCGGTAGACGTGACACCAGCCCGCTTCGTCCCGCGCGTCGATGATGCCGGCGTACAGGTGGCCGTCGTGGACCGTCAGCGAGTTACTCACATAGTTACTGGTTGGGCTGGGCCGCCCACAGTCCTTCCAGTCGCTCAGCGTGGCGTCGTCGATCCCGAAGAACACGTGCCGGTCGTCGCCCGTGGACTGGTAGCCGCCCGCACCGGACTGCAGGCCCAGGGTCAATCCGCGCCGGAGTTCTGGGTCGTACCAACTCAGCACATCGCCCAACGTGTCATCGACGACCCTGTCCGTGTAGACCCAGGCGGACAAGGTGAAGTCGCCGCGGCCGAGGCGAAGGGCATCGGACGGCGGAATCTCGATGTACGCGCCGCGGCCGTCGAACGCGCTGGTTTCCAGGTCCACGCCGTGGTTAGTTCCGTCGTGGGCGTGTCCGGAGTGATCGCGGCAATCGCCGTGTAATTTCCAGTGGCCCACCAGATCGCGAGCCAAGTCAACCGAATCGCCGGACCTATCGGCGGCACGACGAATGAGCCAGTAAGAGCAAGCGAGCCCGAGTATCAGGAGCGCGGGTGCGATGAACTGGACTTTTCTCATGTCGCGAGCCCTCCCACGCCTTCATACGCTGGCCGGGGTTCCCAATCGCATGCGCAATTTCAGAAGACAACTCGTTGCCAAGACCGGCTGGGCGCCCTCGATCATACGAAGCGGGTCCTGGCAGGTGTTCGGGACCGATCTCAGGTTCGTGGGATCGAGCACGACTTGTTCACAGTCGGCGGGGCCTCGTTGCGGCTGGGGCAGTTGCGGTACATATGCGCAGTAACAAGTGCCCAACGCGGACAAGCCGGCCAAGAGCTCAATCAAATTGAACGGCGCACCCACCACGCAGTCGATTTCGGCAGGCCCTGTCGGCATCGCGCACATCGTGTCGAAGGCCACGGTCTTCATTGTCCGGCGATGGGTCGTGGCCTTGTTTACGTCCGATCGTCTTCGATCTTCGCCGCGCGGCACCAGCGGCCGGAAGATCGTACACTGCACCGAGCAGCCCGAACGGGTCAGTCGGCTTCTGGCACCTCCAGCAGTAGTCCTCGCGTCTCACACGTGTTCGGTCGCCCCGCCCAAAGGCCACGGTGCGGTTCTTCCGGGAGCATCGCGTTGAACGGAACTTTCTGAGTCCGACGACGAAGCATCCGTAGTACAGCGCCGCCCGCCCCTTAAC
>JBJSXS010000356.1:0-9931 GCA_046086545.1 Gemmata sp. | reverse complement strand
GAGTTCGACTGGGGCACCGACATCTTCCGGGACCGGCAGGTCGTCTCCGAAAGGTTGCAACTCGTTCGCAGCCGGTTGCCGCAGGACGCGAACCCGGTGATGGCGCCCGTCTCGTCCATCATGGGCGAGGTGATGCTCGTCGCGCTGCGACCGGCCGAGCCGCCGAAGTCGCCCGCGGACGAACTGGCGCGCGGGACGGAGCTGCGCACGTTCGGCGAGTTCACCGTCCGCAACCGGCTGCTCGCGGTGGACGGCGTGTCGCAGGTGACCGTGATGGGCGGGCACCTGAAGCAGTACCAGGTGGTCACCAGCCCCGCGCGGCTCGCGGCGCAGAAGGTCACGCTCCCGCGGCGCACCGACGCGGCCGAGAGGGCGTACGTGCTCGCGGGCGGCGGCGTGTCGGAGCGCGGGGCGCGCGAGTCTCTGATCCGCATCAGCGGCGAGGCGCTGACGCTCGAGCAGATCGCCGAGACGCCGGTGCTTTGGCGCGACGGCCGCGCGCTGCGCGTCCGCGAGGTGGCCGACGTGCGGTTCGCCGGCCCGGTGCGCCGCGGCGACGGCAGCGCCAGTGTCAGGGAGGGCGGCGCGGTCGCTGGCGGGCCGGCGGTCATCCTCACCGTGCAGAAGCAGCCGGGCGCGAACACCCTCGCCCTGACGCCCAAGCTCGACCGGGCCCTCGACGACCTCCAGCGCGACGCCCCGCCCGGCGCGGTGATCGAGCGCCGCGCGTTCCGCCAGGCGGACTTCATCCACGCCGCGGTGGACAACGTCGTCGAAGCGATTCGCGACGGCACCGTGTGGGTGCTGGTGGTGCTGCTGCTGTTCCTCGGG
This sequence comes from Gemmata sp., assembly GCA_046086545.1. Classification (GTDB taxonomy): domain Bacteria; phylum Planctomycetota; class Planctomycetia; order Gemmatales; family Gemmataceae; genus Gemmata. The sequence goes on along the minus strand of JBJSXS010000356.1, from coordinate 9,100 downwards.
AGCGTCCGCACGTCGGTCGTCACGCTCGCGGCGCTGCCCCTGTCGGTTCTCGTCACGGCGCTGGTGTTCAGCTCCTTCGGCATCACCATCAACACCATGACGCTCGGCGGCATCGCGGTCGCGGTGGGCGAGCTGGTCGATGACGCGATTGTGGACGTGGAGAACATCCACCGGCGGCTGCGCGAGAACCGGCTGAAGCCCGCGCCGGACCCGGTGCCGGCGGTCGTGTTCCGCGCGTCGAGCGAGGTGCGCAACTCCATCGTGTACGCCACGCTCATCGTGTGCCTGGTGGTGACCCCGCTGTTCGCGCTGTCCGGGCTCGAAGGGCGACTGTTCGCGCCGCTGGGCCTCGCGTACCTCGTCGCGCTGCTCGCGTCGCTCGTCGTCTCGCTGACCGTCACCCCGGCGCTCGCGTCGCTGCTCCTCGGCCGCGCGGGCACCGCGGCGCCGCGCGACCCCGCTCTGCTCCGAGCGCTGAAGTGGCTCGACGGCCGCCTGCTGCGGTTCGCGCTGCGGCGGCCGCGCGCGGTACTCGCGGTGTCGCTCGCCCTGTCCGCGCTCTCGGGGCTCGCGGTACTCGGCATGGGGTCCGAGTTCCTCCCGCCGTTCAACGAGGGCACGGTCACCGTCGGCCTGCAACTGCCGCCGGGCACCAGTTTGGCCGAGAGCAGTCGCGTCGCGGCACGCGCGGAGCGGTCGCTGCTCGAAATCCCGGAAGTGGTGTCGGTGGCGCGGCGCACCGGCCGCGCCGAGCAGGACGAGCATGCGGAGGGCGTGAACACCTCCGAGCTCGATGTGCGCCTCGCGCCGCACGAGCGCCCGAAACCCGGCGCCGGGTACGCGCTCCTGCGCGCGGTCCCCGGCTTGCACCGGTTCGGCACCGACAGGGCCGGGCGCCCGCACGAACTCGTCCGCGCGGACGTCCGCGACCGCGTGAGCGGGATCCCGGGCGTGAACGCGAACGTGGGCCAGCCGATCAGCCACCGGCTGGACCACGTCATGTCCGGGGTTCGCGCGCAGGTGGCGATCAAGGTGTTCGGCCCCGACCTGCAGGAGCTGCGCAACGCGGCACAGGAGGTTCAGGACGCGCTCGCGAAGGTGCCCGGGGTGGTCGACCTGCAGATCGAGCCGCAGGTCGAAATCTCGCAGGTGCGGCTGCGCGTGAAGGGGGCCGAAGCCGCGCGCTACGGCCTCGCGCCGGGCGACGTGGCGCGGCTCCTCGAAACCGCGTACAAGGGCCGGGCGGCCGCCACCGTCCTCGACGGCGAGAAGCATTTCTCGCTCGTGGTCTGGTACGACGAGGCGTCGCGCAGCTCGCCCCGGGTGATCGGCGAGACGGTTCTGGACACGCCGTCGGGGAAGCGCGTGGCGCTCGATCAGGTCGCCGAGGTGCTGGACACCACCGGCCCGAACACGCTGAACCACGAGAACACCGCGCGGCGAATCGTCGTGTCGTGCAACGTCCAGGGCCGGAGCCTGGGCGACGTGGTCGCGGACATCCGGCGCGCGGCGCGCCCGGCCGAAGAGAAGCTGCGCGCGAAGGGGGCCGAGTACCGGCTCGAGGACGACGGGCAGTACCGTGCGCAGCAGGAGGCGAACCGGCGGCTGCTGGTGCTGGGCGCGCTCGCGCTCGTCGGCGCGTTCCTGCTCCTGTGCCGGTGCCTCGGGTCGTGGCGCGCGGCGCTCATGGTGCTGGGCGTCAACATCCCGCTCGCGGGGCTCGGCGCGGCGGTCGCGCTGCTGGTGCTCAACCGGCCCGACCCCGCGGCGCTCCCCGGCGCGCCCTGGTGGCGGTGGCCGGCCGTGTGGGCGCAGGCGACAACTTTGTCCGTCGCGCACTGGGTCGGGTTCATCACGCTGGTCGGCATCGTGAGCCGCAACGGGATCATGATGATCGCCCATTACATTCACCTGATGCGGGAAGAGGGCGAGGTGTTCGGCGAGGCGATGATCGTTCGCGGGAGCCTGGAGCGCCTGGCCCCGGTGCTGATGACCGCGAGCGTTGCGGTCATCGGGTTGGTGCCGCTCGCGCTCGGCGGCGGGCAGCCGGGTAAGGAGGTCCTGCACCCGCTCGCGGTGGTCGTAATCGGCGGGCTGGTCACCTCGACGCTGCTCGATCAGGTGGTCACCCCGGCCGCCTTCCTGCTGTTCGGGCGGAAGGTGTACGTGCCGCCCGCGCCGGCCAAGTAGCGCCCGACCTCGCCTCGACCGCCGGGGAGCGGCCCAGCGCGACCGCTCCCCCGGCGGTCGAACGCGCTGCGCCCACGGCGCCCGCTTTTCGCATAATAATCTGCGCCCCGCTCGCCCGCACCTCACCAGGAGGGACGCACCGTGCTTCGCCGCCTGTTCCCCGCCCTCGGCGCGCTGCTCGTGGCCCTGCCGCCCGCGCCCGCGGCCGACCCGCCCGCCGTTTCCGCCGACCGCATCAAGGCCGATGTGGCGCTCCTCGCCAGCGACCGGTTCGAGGGGCGCGGCCCCGGCACCCGCGGCGAAGAGCTGACCACCGACCACATCGCCGCCGAGTTCAAGAAGGCGGGCCTCAAGCCGACGGGCGCCGCGGGCGGCTACCTCCAGCCGGTGCCGCTGATCCGCGTGTTCACGAGTCCGAAATCCACGCTCCGCGCGACGAAGGGTAAAGTGGCGTTCGACGTCGTGCCGGACGAGGACTTCTCGGGCACCAGCCACACACAAACCGAACTCGAAGAGTTCGACGCGGAGGCGGTGTTCGTCGGGCACGGCATCACCGCCCCGGAGTTCGACTGGGACGACTACCAGGGCGTCGACGTGAAGGGCAAGGTGGTGGTGCTGTTCACCAACGAGCCGCCGTCGGACGACCCCAAGTTCTTCGGCGGCAAGGCGCTCACCTACTACGGCCGGTGGACGTTCAAGTACGAGGAGGCCGCGCGCCGCGGGGCGAAAGCGTGCTTCATCATCCACACCAACGAGACCGCGGGCTACCCGTACTCGGTGGTGCGGCCCCTCGACGGCGCGCAACTGAAGCGCGACCCGAACCGGCCCGCGCTCGCGTTCGCCGGCTGGCTCTCGCGCAAGGCCGGCGACAAGCTTCTCGGCATGGCCGGCCTCACCGTCGATGAGGCGCTGAAAGCCGCCGACACGAAGGGGTTCAAGGCACGCCCCCTGGGCGTCACCCTGAAAGGAAGTGTCAGCACCAGGATCGAGAAACTGAACAGCAACAACGTGGCGGGGCTGGTCGAGGGGAGCGACCCGAAGTTGAAGGACGAGTGCGTGATCTTCACCGCGCACTGGGACCACCTGGGGGTCGGGCGCGCGGTGATCGGCGACACGATCTACAACGGGGCCGCGGACAACGCCACCGGCACCGCGCTGCTGATGGAACTGGCCCGCGTGTGGGCCGCGCAGACCCCGAAGCCGAAGCGGTCGGCGCTGTTCCTCGCGGTCACCGCGGAGGAGAAGGGGCTGCTCGGCTCAAAGTATTATGCGCAACACCCGCTGGTGCCGCTGGGCAAAACGGCTCTCAACTTGAACTTCGACATGATCCTGCCGCTCGGCACCTTCGAGTCGGTGGTGGTGACCGGGGCCGACCGCACGACGGCGTACCCGGTCGTGAAGGCCACAGCCGAAAAGCACAAGCTGGAAATCGAAGCGGACCAGCGGGCACACCTGGGTATCTTCTACCGGTCCGATCACTTCTCGCTGGCACGGGCGGGCGTGCCCGCGTTCTCCGTCGGCGCCGGGATGAAGGTGAAGGGCAAGCCGGCGGACTTCGCAAAAAAGAGGCTCCTGGAGTTCAACGATAAGGCGTATCACTCGCCGCAGGACGAGCCGCAGCCCGACTGGGACTACAGCGGGTTCGTCGTGCTGGGCCGATTTGCGCTCGACATCGCACGCGAGGCCGCCGACGCCAACAAGTTGCCCACTTGGAACGCGGGCGACGAGTTTCTGCCCGCGCGCGAAAAGAGTGGAGTAAAGTGAGTCGCGGCTTCGGGACACTGTCCGGCAAGTTGAAATCGGGCAAGCCGCCTCCCGCCCGTGCGGTGAAGAGTTTGCCGGTCGCGTAAGGTTTACACGCCGTCGGGTGCGGGCTGTCCGGCGAGCCGTGTGAAACACCAGTCAGTTCTGAACGCGCAGCGGGTCCGTGTCATTTGGCACGGCGCGTGCTTTATCTCACGGCGCAGAACACCAATCGGGTCAGGGTTCCCCCGGCCCGCCCGCATACCTCCCGCACTTCAAAACACCTCTCACACCAGCCGTCACCACAAAGCGCCGGCTGCTTCTTTTTCTGCGGCGAACCGCAGCGCGATCCGGCCGTTGTCGAGCGGCTTACCGGCGCTGGACGGCACGCCGCTTGCAATAATGTGAGGAGCAGTACGGCCGGCGCTGCGAGTGAGTTTCCGATGAGCACGTTCGGGCCGCCGGGCCTGGTGCGCGACTGTCCCGGCGAGGTGCGGCGGGTCGGCAGCGCGTCGCGCTCACGCCGGCGTCTCCGCTTCGGTCCGGCGCAGCACTTTTCGCGCGAGGAGCGGCAGCAGCGCCAGCGCCGCCAGTGACGCGACGAGGGGTGCGGAGAGCACGTCGGAAGGCGATTGCAGCGACGCCAGTTCGCTGCCGACCCCGGTATACAGGAACGTCATCGGCAGCACCCCGACGCAGCTCACGAGCGCGTAATGGCGGGTGCGCATCGGCGTCAGCGCCATCAGCACGTTGACGAGGAAGAACGGCACCGACGGCATGAGCCGCAGGGTCAGCAGGTAGAACGCGCCGTCCCGCTCGAACCCGCGCTCGATGCGCCGGAGCCGGTTCCCCGCGCGCGCCCGCACCCAGTCTCGCAGCAGCCGGCGTGCGGCGAGGAACGCGATTGTGACCCCGACGGTGTACCCGAGCGCGGCAACTGCGGTGCCGGTGGCGCGCCCGAACAGCGCGCCCGCGAGCAGGCTCATCACGGTGAGGATGGGTAGCGGCAGCGCGGCGGCGAGCGCGTATGTCGCGAAGAACGCCGCGAGGGCCGGCACCGGGTTCCGCTCGGACCAGTCCTGCCAGCTGCTCAGGTTCGCGCGTACGGTGGCCCACGCGGAGGACGCACTCGGGCCGTACGCGAACAGCAGCACGCCCAGGGCCACGCAGACCACCGCCAGCCCGGCGCGGCGCGTGAGGGCGGCCGCCCGGCGCGGGCGCCCCGGTCCTGTGCTCTCGGGTTGGTCGGTGCTGTGCATGGTCGCTCGGTCACGCGCGGGTGCAACACCCATCGTAGCAGCGCCGCCAGGTGCGGGAACGCGTGAGGCTACCGAGATAGACGGGAGGCGCTCGTGAACGTTACCCTCTCCAACGCGTCCGGCGCGGGGCGGCTAGGGGTGCCCGGGCGGTTCGCCCTCGGCCCGGTGGCTCAGTGCGGCCCCGGCGGCACGGTGCCGCGACTCGATGTACACCTGCGGGAACAGCCCGCCGAGCAGGATCAGCGCGGTGAGGGCCAGCACCGCGACCCGCTCCCGCAAGGTGATGCTCATCGGCACCCCTGGGGCGCGCCGCGTGCCGGTGAACAGCGCGAAGTACGCCCGCAGCACCGCGATCCCGTTCAAGGCCGCCGCGCCCACCACGACCAGGCCCACCGCCGGGTTCAGTGCGACGGCCCCGTCCACGAGCAACTCGGCCGCCACGAACCCGGACATGCCCGGGAACCCGACGCTCGCCAGCCCGGTCATCAGGAAGCACACCGCCAGCGCCGGCGACGCCGCGTACAGGCCGCGAAACTCCTCCAGGGACAGGCGCCCGTACCGCGCTTCGAGGGCACGGAGTGTGAGGCCGAACCCGGCCAGCGACACCATCACCGACTCCCACAGGGCCAGCGCACCGGTCAGGCCGATGTCGCTTTGCAGTTCCAGTCCGACCAGAACGAGCGAGGAGTGGCTCAGGAACAGGTACGCGAAGAACCGGCGGGCGTCGGTCTGCACCACCGCAAGGCCGCCGGCGTACACGTCCGTGACCAGCGACGCCGCCCCCACCGCGGTCAGCACCCACTCGGGCGGGTGCAGCGGCAGCACCAGCCGCAGGGCCAGGTACATGGGCGCCAGCGGCGCGACGAACAGCAGAGCGCCGCCGAACGACGCGCCTTCGAACAGGTCGGCCACCCACGCTTGCGCCGGCGCGGTCCCGGCCCGCACCAGCACGGCCGCCATCAGCACGACCGCGGCGAGCGACCCGCCGCCGAACACCTCGGCGGCCAGCAGCCCCAGGAGCAGCAAACCGGCGAACACCCCGGAGTGCAGCGCGAACGCGCGCGTGGGGCGCCCGCGGCGGCGCAGGTCCAGGTACGGCGGCACCGCACCGAGCACCAGCAGCGCGGCGAGCAGCCACCCGGCGGACGCGAACGCCGCGACCCGCACCGCCTGCCCGGCCAGCGCCCAGGCGAACGAGAACCGTGTCATCTTCGTCCGCGCGGTGGCCAGCGCGGTCAGGAAGTGCAGCAGCGCGACCAGCGGCACCAGCGGCGCGCTCAGCGCGTCGAGGGTCAGCACCTTGCGCCCGATCAGGTGGGGCAGCACGTCGCCATCGAACGTGCCGTCCGGGGTCCGCCCGGTGGCGAACCCGGCCCACGCGGCCGCGGCGCACGCGAGGCCGGCGCCCGAGAACCCGAGGCACCACCCGGCCGCGGCCAGCGGGTCGCGCAGGCGCGACAGCACCAGCGCGCCGACGAGCGGAACCGCGACCGCCAGTTCCAGCCAGGGGACCGTCACGGGCGCACCTCCGCGGGGGCTTCGGCGGGCGGCGCGGGCTCCAGTGCCGGCGCGGGCGGCGCGTTCAGGTACGCGACCCACCGCCGCTCGAGGGCGTCGAACCGGCGAAACAGCCGCACGAACGGCCGCGCCACGTAGTCGGTCAGCACCGCGTCCAGGTGCCCGCGCTCGAGCGCGAACCGGTACAGCCACGCGCGGAGCGGCGCGGGCGCGACGGCCAGCGGCCCGGGGGGGCGCGGCGGGCGGCCGCCCAGCGCGTTCTCCAGGTCGCGGTAGTCACGCAGCAGCGACGGCGCCCGCACGAACTGCAGGGTCCGCAGGCACGCGTGCCCGAGCAGGTGCGCCAGCGCCACGTACCACAGGCACGGTGCCCAGTGGCCCAGCCCGGTCTCGGCCACGATCAGCCCGACCTGCGACAGCGACGCGAACGACAGCGCGCTCTTGATGTCCGTCTGGACGGTGCCGACGACGTAGGCGTACACGGCGGTCAGCAGCCCGAGCGCCACGAGCGCGCCGGCCAACCACACGGACGCCGCGATGAGCGGGCTGAGCCGCAACAGCAGGAACGCGCCCAGGTGGACCGACAGCGCGCCGTAGAACACCGCGCTGCTCGGGGTCGGCCCCTCCATCGCCCGCGGCAGCCACCCGGAGAACGGCACCAGCGCCGACTTCCCGGCCGCCGCCACCAGCAGCAGCGCCCCGATCACCAGGGCCTGCGTCCCGGTCAGGGCGGTCTGCCCGTCGGGCCATGATGCGGAGCCCATGAGCCGGTCGAAGTCCCCTTCCCCGGCCGTGTGGTGCAGCGCGACCGCCGCGACCAAGAGCGCCGCGTCCGACACCCGGTACACCACCCACACCCGGAACCCGTTGCGCACCGGGCCGGGCCGCTCGTGGAAGAACGCGACCAGCAGCGCGCTCGACAGCCCGACCAGCTCCCAGCCGGCGAACAGCGTCTCGATGGTGCCGGCCAGCGACGCCATCACCATCCCGGCCAGGAACACCGACAACAGCGCGAAGAACCGGTTGTACCCCGGCTCCCGGTGCATGTACCGGGCGGCGAACGCCCCGATGGTGCCGCACAGGGTGAACGACAGGAGCGCCAGCGGCACCGACAGGCGGTCGAACCCGAACTTGACGGCGAAGTCGTAGCGCCCCCGGCCCGCCCCCGGCAGCGGGTGCAGCGCCACCCAACTGCCCAGGTTCACCACGACGTGCCGCTCGCCGGTGATCAGCATGAGGGCCAGCACCGCGAGGGCGGCGCACAGCCCCAGCGCGATCAGCCCGCGGCACGCGCGGTCGGTGGCCCGCTCCGGCAGCGGCAGCCCGACCAGCGACGGCACCCCGAGCAGCACCACCAGCGCGACCGGCGCGACCACCGCCAGCGCCCCAAACACCGTTGCCAGGAACGCCGGATCAGCCATGCGCGGCCCCCGGCGCGGGGGCGATCTCGGCGAACTCCAGGTGCTCGCGCCACCCGCGGTACCAGTCCGCGGACGAGCGCGCGACCGGCAGCGCGGTCGCGGTCGGCGCGTAATCGCAGAACGCCCCGTCTCTGTACACCTTCACGCCGCCGTCGGTCGGCGACAGCACCGCGAGCTGCACCCACCCGTTCGCGGTCATCGCCCTGCCCAGCGGGTTGCCGTCCAGCACCTTCTGCATCACCTCGGGGGTCGTTTCGCACACGACGAGCAGGCGCACCGGCTCGTGGATCTCGACCATCTGCCACGGCAGGCCCGTTCTCAGGTCGCTCGCGGCCCCGTCCATCACGCCGAGCAGTGCCGTGACGTTGTGCGGCAACTTGGTGCCGCACCCGTAGCCCGGGGAGTCGACGTGCGAGAAGTAGTACTCGAGGTTGATGCCGCCGCACACCGGGAACACCGCGGCCATCGTCCGCGCGAGGACCGTGCCGCTCGCGTCGTCCTGCACGGGGTCGTAGGCCGTCAGGAACGCGCGGCGGTCGAGGAACAGGCCCCGGGTGCGCTCGCGGCGGCCCACGACGCACAGCGCGTTGGTGGCGTGGCCCAGCTCCGGGCGCGTCTGGGCCAGGTCTTCGCTCCGGGCCTCGACGTGCGCCTTCGCCTCGGCCGGAGTGAGGGTGAGCGGCGCCGATATGAACCGCCGGCACCGCTCGTGCGCGTTGCGGTCGCACGCGGCGTCCACGTTCGCTCGGGCCGCGAGCCACTCGGGCCGGTGCGCCTCGGGCACGCCCTCCACGTCAAAGAACGTGACCGAGTCGTCGCACGTGTTGTGGTAGCCGCCCACGAACCGCGTGCCCTCGGGAACCGTGATGCCGCGGGCCGCCAGGCTCGCCCGCACCCGCGGGTCGTTGAGGAGCTGCGCCGCGGCGCGCCCGTTCGGCGCGCCCGGGCTGCCGCCGCACGCGCCGCAGT
>JBJSXS010000355.1:0-9916 GCA_046086545.1 Gemmata sp. | reverse complement strand
TAAGCGCAGAAAACGAGTTGCACATGACGCGTCGGACACGGAGTTTTGAACCCAATGCGTCAAAAACAGTCACTCTTCCGGGCGGACAAGTTGCTCATGAATTGCACGTTGAGCAATCTCATCGATTAGCACGAACCTTTAGCGAAGTTCGACCTGGTGTGTGGTGCTTCGTTGTCGTTGAAGTACCGCCCCTTGGCCAGCCGATCTAGACACCGAGAGTCAACCAGAGTTGCCGGTCGGGTCGTGCGGGTTGGGGAACCTGTGCGGCCCGTTGGGGGCCGGACCCAGGTTGTTCTCGCCACGGAGGATGACATGGCAACCCGACTCAAGCTCTACACTCCCGAGCACGAAGAGGCCGTCACCGAGCGCCCGGAACCGGACGTGCGCGTCCGCCTCGGTGACCTCCTGCCGCTCATGGCGATGGCCCAGCGCATGAACTTCATCTGGCTGAAGGACTTCCTCGACGACGAGGTGGCCGTCAGCACCGACCTGTACGAGGTGATGCAGGCGTTCCGCAGCAGCCGCCCCACCTCGGCCTGAGCCGAAGGAAGTCAGTTTAACCGGGCAGGCCGCGGAGCCCGGAGCGGAGGACCGAGGAAGATCGGGCGCGCGGCCCGTATTTTCTCTCATGTCTTCCGCTCCGGGCCCCGCGGTCTGTCCGGTTAACCTGTTGCACCACACGAGGCGCTAATGCCGCACCCGCAGTTCAACCGGTCGCAGCTCCGGGTCCAGCCGCTCGCGTGCCGCGCCCACGACCTCACGCTCGACGTGCTCCTGCCGCTCGACGCGGGGACGTTTCAGCACCCGTCCGTTCCCGCCATCGGGCGCCGCCTGGCCGACGCCAGAGCCCGCGGTGCCGCGCGCGTCCTCATGATGGGCGCCCACGTCCTGCGGGCCGGCGCGCAGCGGCACCTGATCGACCTCATGGAGCGCGGCCTCGTGTCGCTGATCGCCATGAACGGTGCCGGCCCGATCCACGACTGGGAGTTCGCGCTCATCGGCGCCAGCACCGAGAGCGTCGCGCGGTACGTCTCGTCGGGCGAGTTCGGGCTGTGGGAAGAAACCGGGCGGATGAACGACGCCATCACACAGGGTGTGAAGGACGGGATGGGGCTGGGCGAGAGCGTCTGGCGCGCCGTCGCGGAGGGGTTCTTCCCGCACAAGCACGCGAGCGTGCTGGCGGCGGCGTACCGGCTCAAGATCCCGGTCACGGTCCACATCGGCATCGGGTACGACATCATCCACGAGCACCCGAACGCGGACGGCGGGGTGCTGGGCCGCGCGAGCTACACGGACTTTCTGGTGTTCGCGGAACACATCAAGAAGCTCGAAGGCGGGGTGGTGCTGAACTTCGGCACCGCGGTGATGGGGCCGGAGGTGTACCTCAAAGCGCTCGCCATGGCCCGCAACGTGTCCCACCAGAGGGGCGAGAAGATCGCCCGGTTCACGACCGCGGTGTTCGACCTGCTGCCGCTGGGCGACGACTACCACGCGCAGGCGCCGAAGACGGACCCGCGGTACTACTACCGGCCGTGGAAGACGATCCTGGTGCGCACGGTCGCGGACGGCGGCGAGAGCTTCTACGTGCAGGGCGACCACAAGCACACGGTGCCCGCCGTGTGGGGCGCCGCGGTCGGCGCGGGTTGACCTTTTCCGCCGCGCCCGGTTCGGCTCTACTCTGGGCGAACTGTAAGCCGAACTCGCACCGGGGCCGCCGATGTCCGTTTCGTTACCCCGACCCGCCGGCGCGATCGTGCGCCGCACGCAGCGCCCGGTGCGCGCCGTGGTCCGCCGCGCGCGGGCCCTCGCCGCGGGCGGCGACCTGTTGGGCACCGCCGCCGGGCTGCCCGTGCCGGTGTACCTGCTGGACGCCCGGACGCCGGCCGCGCAGCCGACGGCGGGCGCGCTCCCCCACCGCGTGATGGTTTGCTCGGTCCCGAAGGCCGGCACCTACTTCGTCGGCGAGGCGCTGCGGCGCCTCGGCTCGGTGCCCACCGGGCTCCACTTCTCGGGCGACGGGCGGATGCTGATGGACGCCCGGTTCGCGACCCGCGAGGAGGCGCGCAACGAGTTCGGCCGGCTGTGCCATGTGGTGCCGCCCGAGCGCGTGCTGCCGCTGGTGCGCCCCGGGCAGCACGCCCTCAGTCACCTGGAGTGCACCCCGCGGGTGCGGGCGCTGCTCACCGGGTTCAAGGTGGTGTTCGTGTACCGCGACCTGCGGGACGCGTTCGTGTCGTGGATGCGGTTCCACCGGGACACCGGGCGCGAGGCGCGGTGGAACCATATCTGGCCCGCGCACCCGGACCCGCGGGGGCAGCTGGTCGCATTTCTGCGCGAGGCGGGCGGGCTGTTCGGGGCCGTGTGCCGGGCGATGCTCCCGTGGCTCGCGGACCCGGCAGCGTTCCGGGTCAGGTTCGAAACGCTCCACGGCGACGACGGGCCCGAGGCGCAGGAGCGGCTGTGCGTCGCGCTGGCGGCGTTCCTGGGCCACGCCGCCCCGCCCGCGGCGCCCGCCGCCGTACTGCCCGGCCTCACGGCGGCGCAAACGCTGACCTCCTCCGGCGCGCGCACCCGGCGCGAAGGGTTCTGGAGCGACGCGGCGGAAGACCTGTTCCGTGCCTTCGGCGGGGCCGAGCTGAACGCGGCGCTCGGCTACCGCTGACTGCGGGGGGCCGCGGTCTGCTCCTGTTCGAGCACCCATGCGAGCGTTTCGCGCAGCCCGTCCTCGGCGCTGACCTGCGGGCGCCAGCCGAAGTGTTCAAGGGCCTTCCGCGCGCTGTACCGCGGCGGGCGCCCGAACACCGACACGACGTGCCGCGTCAGGTGCGGCGGGCGCTTGAGGCGGATCAGGAACCCGACCACCTCCGAAAAAAGCCCCATCGCGTAGGCGAAGCGGTAGGGCACCCCGCGCGTCACCGGCGGGCGCCCGAGCGCGCTCGTGAGCACGTCGAACATCTGCTTCTGCGTGATCTCGCCGCTGCTGCACAGGTTGTACGCCTCGCCCCGGGCGCGGTCGCAGTTCGCGGCGAGAATGGCGCCGCGCGCGACGTCGGCCGCGTGCAGCATGTTCAGCAGCCCCTGCCCGTTGCCGATGAGGTACACGCGGCCCCGCGCGCGAAGCGCTTTGACCAGCCGCGGGATCGCGCGCTGGTCGCCGGGGCCGATGAGCCACGTCGGGCGCACGATAGTCGCCCCGATGCCGGCCGCGGTGACGCGCTTTTCGGCCTCGATCTTCGCGGCCGGGTAGTGGTCCCAGAACCTCAGGCTCTGGCCCAGTCGGGCGGTTTCGTCCAGCGGGGCGCTGCCGCCGGGCCGCCCGTACACGAACGCCGAACTGCTGTGAACCAGCCGGCCGACGCCGGCCGCGCGGCACGCATCGACCACGTTCTGCGTGGCGTCGACGGTGTCGCGCCGGTGGTCGCTCCACTTGCTCCAGTCGCTGACGCGGGCGGCGCAGTGGTACACGGCCGCGGCCCCGTCGAACGCCTTGCGCAGCCCCTCGGGGTCGTGCAACCCGACGGCCGCGACCTCGGCCCCCGTTCGGACCAGCTCGGCGGTGTTGCTGGTGGGGCGGGTGACGGCACGGACGCGGTGCCCCCGCGCGAGGAGCTGCGCGGCGATGTGCCCGCCGAGCAACCCGGTCGCCCCGGTGACCACGTTCAACGCGCCGGCCATGACCCCCCCCAACGGCCCGAACCCCGGCACTTCGTGGTGCCGGGGTTCGGGGCTGGTTATCCTATCGCGGGTAACAGACGGGACAACCGCGGAGCGCCGCCGGCGCCCGCGGGTCACCTGTCGGCGCGGAACTGGAGCAGGCCCATGCCCTCGGGCCGCGGCTCGCTGTCGGCGGGGCCGCTCCACGACTGCACGCCCACCCCGGGCACCACGCGCGACACGTTCGCCGCCCACGTCTTGCCGTGCGACGGCTTGTCGCCGGTCAGCTCCGCCAGCGGGATCGCGACCTCCGCGGTCCACCCCGTGTCGGTGGCGTGGAACGCGACGTGGTACTTCGGGTTCCACGACGTGTCGCCCCAGCAGTCCTCGGCCAGACAGCCGCGGTGGTCGATCTGGAACCGGTAGTAGGTCTGGTAGTCGCGGTCCAAGTCGAGCAGGATGTCCACGCGGTCGCGGCCCCGCAGGACGGCGTCGCGCAGGCGCCTGGCCGCCGGCTCGACCTTCTTGCCTTCCGGGTGCGAGCACTTCACCGCGACGTACAGGTAGCGGTCGTCGTAGGTGAACATGCTCTCGGTCCTGTACTGCTCGCCGAACGCCCTCGCCTCGTCGGGCCTGTCGGCGTTCGAGGGCGCGGGCTTGAGAGACATCACCTTCGCGGTCCTCCAGCAGTCGTCATCGAGCTTGCCGTCGAGCAGCGGGCGCGAGTCGGTCAGTTTGCACTGCGCGAGCGCCTTCGGCGGGGTGGCGATGCCGGTCGGGTTCGCGAGCCACATCTCCGCGGCGAGGCAGTCGCGCCACAGGTCCGACCCCGCGTTCGCGGTCACGGCGCTGGGCGTGTGCTTGAAGTAGTCGTTGACGAACGAGTCCGCGTCGGCGTGCCGGCCGACCTGCCGGCGGGCGGCGAGGAAGCACAGCCACGCGGCCGGGTCGCGGGCGTACACCGGGCCGAACGCGGACAGCTTCGGCTCCAGGTCCAAACACGTCTGGTGCCACTTGAGGATCATGTTCGGGCTGTAGAACTTGTAATGATCCTCGGTCACGGTCGCGCCGCCGATGCTCCCGGCGGTGCCGGCGGTCTGCTCGATCTTGCCGCCCCCGGTCGGCTCGAAGGTCACGTTCTTGAGCAACATCTTCTGCTGGATCTCGGTGCGGCGGCGGGCCTCGGTGCTCGCGTGGTACCGGGTGAGCCAGCGGAACCCCTCGATCGACAGTGGGTGCCCGGGGTAATTCAGCGTGAGGACGCCGAACACCTCGCGCGCCTCGACCCACTTGCCGTCGCGCGCCAGCCGGGTGCCGACCGCGAACGCGGTGCGGGCGGCCACGTCGTCGGGCATCTTCTTGAGTTCGCTGTTGAGCGACGCCATGAGCTTGTCGGCGCCGGCGAACTCGCCGGCGCCGAAGCTGGCGAGCGCCTCGACGTTCCGCCGCGCCAGGACGGCCTTCTGCTTCTCGGCCGCGGCGGTCGCGTCGTAGGTCATCGTGAGGGCGCGCCGCGCGGTGCCGCCGGGGGCGAGCGTGATGCCGTCCATCAGGTTCGCGTGCGCCTCCGCGCCCTGCAACCGGTGCGCGATCAGCGCGAAGCACCGGCGGTCGGTGCCGCCATCACCCGCGAGGGTGCGGGTCGCGGTCTCGGCGAAGTCCTTCGGCGAGTCGTTGAGCCGGGTGCTGAACGCCGCGGTGTCGAGCTTCACGGCCGCGGCCTTCGGATCGGGCGCGAGCGCGTACAACTTCTTCGGCGCCCACGGCTTGAGGCCGAGCGCCTCGATTTGCTCGGGGAAGCACTTCGGGTCGGCGGCCTGCTTGAACGCCTCCTTCGCGGCGTTCAGCGCGAGCGCGTCGGTCGCGGCCGTGTCCGCGGCGCACAGGTCGCACACGACGAGCTCCGGCTGCCAGGTGCGGATCGCCAGCACCGCGCTGCGGAGCAGTTGTTCGTTCGCCTTCCCGCCGTGCGCGCGGTCCCAACTGGCGAGCAGCTCGCGCGGCTGAAGCCCGGCGGCGTGCGCGTACACCGGGAACGCCCACGCGCCCTCGGCCGCGGCCCCGCCGGCCAGGCGCATCGCGTACCGGGTGCGGTCGCCGTCGCCCGCGCGCTTCGGGTCCGCGGTTGCGGGGTCGGCGTTCATCAGCGCCGTCGAGGCGCACAGGTAGCCGTCGGACCCGCCCAGGTGCGCGACCACGTCGAGCGGGGTACTCTTCCCGTTCGCGTGCAGGCACAGCACCGCGGCGCGCTGGCCCCCGGTCTTCTGCGTTTTCCAAGACTTGCCGCCATCGGACGTTCCGATGATGCACCCGAAGTCGCCGACGAGCCAGCCCTCCTTGTCGTTGATGAAGCAGATGCCGTTTACGGGCAGTGAGAGCTCCGTCTTCTGCACCTCCCAGGTCTTGCCGAGGTCGGCGCTGTGCAGCACGAACCCGCCCGGGCGCCCGGCGACCCATACGTGGTTGGCGAACGAGGCGACGCACCGGCAGTCACACGACGCGAGCGCCGCGGCCGGCAGCCCGAGGTCGACGTGGCCCCACTTCTTGCCGCCGTCGGTGCTGGTGAGCACCGCGCCGCCGTCGCACGCCGCGAACGCCGGACTGAAGCCCTGGGCGCTCACGCTGGTACTGTACGCGACCCCGTGGACCGTGCGCCCGGCGAGCGGGTCGAGCTCGCCCTCGCGGTACTCGGCCGCCGCGCCGTCCTTGCCCGGGTGCGGCACCGCGAGCGTGCCGAGCCTGCCCCACGCGCCGGCGACAAGGCCCTGCGCCTTCCCGGGCGCGGTGGCCGCGCCGCGGTTCGACGCCGCGCGGGCGCCCTTCACCGGTTCCCAACTGCTGCCGCCGTCCTTCGTGGCGAACATGCCTGTGGGGAACGCGTCGGAGCCGTCGCCGCACGCGAACCCGCACTTCTCGTCGAAGAACTTGATCGCGTGCAGCGCGGGCATCACGTTGGTGCCCACTTCGGCCCACTTGAGGCCGCCGTCCACGGTCTTGAGCATCACGCCCACGGACCCGCTCGGCGTGTCCGTGCGGCCCACCGCCCAGCCGGTGTACGGGTTCACGAAGTGCAGCCCGCGGAGGCTCGCGCGCGTGCCGGTCTTCTGGCGCTCCCAGGACTTACCGCCGTCAATCGAATGCCAGACGGCGCCGTCGTCGCCGCACGCCCAGCCCTCGCTCGCGTCCACGAACTGCACCGCGTGCAGTCCCGCGTCGTCGAACGCGACCGCCGGCTGGGCGGCCGCGGGGGCCGCGAGTGCGAACAGAGGGACGAGGGCGAGTAGGTGCCGAAGCCGAGTCATGCCGCCGCTCCACAGGCGCGCCTCTCTCGAATGCCAGAGGCGGGGGGAGCGGGGTATATAGGCGGAACGGGGGACCGATGCTAGACGAGTTTGGGACGGGGGCGAAGCACCCGGCCCCGCCGTGAGAGGTGGGGGCCCCGCACGCGCCCTCAGTCTGCGAGCCAGTACCGGATGATGCAGTACAGCGCCTGGAACCCGTCCTTCATGCCGATCTTCTTGCCCTCTTCGTAGGTGCGCCCCGAGTAGCTGATGGGCACCTCGAAGATGCGCCACGGCGCCTGGCCCTTGCGCTTGCGGGCGATCTTCGCCGTCACCTCCGGTTCGAACCCGAACCGGTTGCTCTTCAGCGTGATGCTCTGGATCACATCGCGCCGGAACACCTTGTAGCACGTCTCCATGTCGGTCAGGTTCAGGTTGGTGCACCAGTTCGACAGGGTGGTGAGCACCTTGTTGCCGACCGAGTGCCAGTAGTAAAGCACCCGGTGGCTCTCGCCGATGAACCGCGAGCCGATCACCACGTCGGCCTTGCCGTCGAGGATCGGCTGGATCAGCTTCGGGTACTCGGCCGGGTTGTACTCCCAGTCCGCGTCCTGCACGATCACCAGATCGCCGGTGCAGTGCTTGAACCCCTCGCGCAGCGCCGCGCCTTTGCCCATGTTCTTGGGCTGGTGGAACACGCGCACGTTGTCGTACTGCTTTTCCAATTCGGCGAGGATCGCGGCGGTGCCGTCCTTCGAGAAATCGTTGACCAGGATCAGCTCTTTGGGGATCTCGACGGCCTGCACCCGCCGCACGAGCTCCGCGAGCCACCGCTCCTCGTTGTACACGGGGATCACGACGGAGAGTTTGAACCCGGGGGGGATCGGGTAGATGCCGATCTGCCGGCACGCGTTCACGCCCAGGAGCTGCTCCAGCAGCGCGACGCGGGCGCCGGGGTCCGCGGTCACGCGCTCGATGAGGGGCGCGAGCTGCGGGCCGAGTTCCGCGAGCGTCGGGTTGGCGGGCGCGGTCGTCATGCGTGCGGTTCCTCGCGGGCGGGAGCCCGGCGCGTCCCGGGGCGCGGGGCGGGCAAGCCGGCTTGACACGCTCGCCCTCGGTAACGTAGGGATAGGACACGTTCGTCAACCCCGGATTGCGCGCGGCCCGGACTTTCGCGGCGCATGGAGGCGTCCACGTGAAACCGACTTCGTCTACAGCAGCGTCAACACCCGCGCCGAACGCGCCGCCGGTGCCCCTGTGCGACATCCAGGCCCAGTACCGCGAGCTGAAAGAGGGGATCGACGCGGCGGTGCTGCGGGTCCTCGGTTCGGGGCAGGCGATCCTGGGGCCGGAGGTGGCCGCGTTCGAGAAGGAAGCGGCCCGCTACTGCGGCGCGCAGTACGGCATCGGGTGCGGGTCCGGCACCGACGCGCTCGTCCTGGCGCTGCGGGCCCTCGGCATCGGGCCGGGCGACGAGGTGATCGTCCCGCCGTTCACGTTCTTCGCCACGGCCAGCGCGGTCGCGCGCGTCGGCGCCACCCCCGTGTTCGTGGACATCGACCCGGTCACGTTCAACATCGACCCGAACCAGATCGAGGCCAAGATCGGCGCGAAGACGCGCGCGATCATGCCGGTTCGCCTGTTCGGCCAGTGCGCCGACATGGACCCCATTTGGGAGATCGCGGAGGACCGGCAGCTCTACGTGGTGGAGGACGCGGCGCAGTCGTTCGGCAGCGAGTACCGGGGGAAGCGGTGCGGCACCCTCGGGATCGTCGCGTGCATGAGCTTTTACCCGACCAAGAACCTCGGCGCGCTGGGCGACGCCGGGCTGGTGACCACGAACGACCCGGACATCGACAGGAAGCTCCGCGCGCTGCGGGTCCACGGCTCGGAGGTCAAGTACTACCACAAGTACATCGGGTACAACATGCGGCTCGACGCGGTCCACGCTGCGGTGCTGCGGGTGAAGTTGCCGCACGTCGATTCGTGGCTCGGCGCCCGCGAGGTCGCCGCCAAGCGGTACGACGCGCTGATCGAGGGGGCGAGCCTGCACGGGTTCATGCGCCGGCCGACGGCGAAGCCGGACCGCCGGCACACGTTCAACCAGTACGTTGTGCGGGTCCCGGTGGGGCACCGCGACCCGCTCGTGAAGCACATGAAGGACAGCGGGGTGGGCGCCGAAGTGTACTACCCGCTTTCCCTGCACCAGCAGGAGTGCTTCAAGTACCTGGGCTACCGGACCGGTGACTTCCCGACCAGCGAGCATGCGACCAGCGAGGTGCTCGCGCTGCCCATCTTCCCGGAGATCACCGAGGCCCAGCAGCAGCGGGTGGTCGAGGTGTGCGCCGGCTACCTGCGCCAGACCGTCCGCCGCGCGGCGTAGCAAACGCGCCAGGGCGCCCTTCTGCCCGCGGCACGTTGCTCCCCGGCGCCGAGCGCCGCGGGGTAACCGCGCCCCCGACCCAGATCAAACGTCACCCGCCCCGCGGGGCGGTCATGTTGCCGGGGCGCCGGGCGCCGCTCTCACTTCCTCTTCGCCCACCTGCGGGCGGCGACCGCCCCGACCCCAAACAGTGCCAGCAGCCCGGTCGCGGGCTCGGGCGTGTGTTCGGGCGGGCCGAGCGGCAGGTTATCGATGGGCACGGGGGGGCCGATCGGCTGCGGGATCACCGTGGCCGCGGGCCCCGGTGGGGTGACGAGCGTCTCCTGAACGCGCAGCTGACTCCCGGGCCAGCCGTACCAGTAGAAGGCGCGGGCCTCCGTAGCGGCCGCCAGCAGGACGGCCACCGCGGCCCACATTCGCCAACCCGGTCTGGGCACCCGCTTTAGTGTACATTCGTTCATGACGCCACCTCCAGCTGTTCGACGCGGCGGCTCATTCCAAATTGCCCCGTCGGTGTCAACCCAACATCAGCGGCCGTTCCAACCACGAACGTGGTGAATATGGGCATTTTGGAAAATGAGAGCGGCGGGTCGGTGTG
>JBJSXS010000354.1:0-2448 GCA_046086545.1 Gemmata sp. | reverse complement strand
AACTTTTAAGCGCAGGCTGTTTTCTGGGGGGAGTTCGGCCATGCGGTACGTGCGATCGTTGATGGGTGTCGGTGCGTTGCTCGTGTTCACGGGGGGAGCGGTCGCGCAGCCGGCCGCGCTGCCCGAGGTGGCGCCCGTCGCCCCGGCGGTCCCGATCACACCGGGCGCGCCCGGAACGGCGCCGGGCACGGCCCCGAGCGGGGCGCCGCCCCGGACCCTCGCGGCGCTGCCCGAGGAACACCTGCCGATCAAGGACCTGACCCCGCACGGCGGGTTCGGTGACATCCACCCGCCCGAGGACCACCACGCCCGGCACCAGATCCCCGGGAGCCTCACGGCCATCGTGCCGGAGCACGGCCGGTTCTACACCGGGGCCGAGTTCTTGCTCATGCGGCCCCGCAACAGCGACCTCGACAACACGATCGTCAACCGCGCCGGCGGCGGGCTGGCGACCGTCGGGCCGATCGACTCCGTCAAGTACGACGTCGGCGCCGGGCTGCGGGCCGAGTTCGGGTACCTGTGGGACGAGGGCAAGTGGGACACCGGCTTCGCGTACACGTACTTCACCGGCGGGTCCGACGCCACGATCCCGGCGCAGCCGGGCGCCACACTGCTGCCCACGCTCACCCGCCCGGGCCTGACCGACCGCGCGCTCACCGCCTCGAACAACCTGGACCTGGACTACCAGTTGTTCGACCTGCTGGCGAGCCGGCGCCTGGTGCTGGAGGAGAACCTGGGCGTGCGGCTCATCGGCGGGTTCCGGTTCGCCGACATCCGGCAGACGTTCAACAACTTCTTCGACGGGGCCGACGCGCGCCAGGCCGCGGTCCGCACCCGGTCCCGGATGCAGGGGTTCGGTCCGGTGATCGGCGGCGAGGGCACCCTGGCCGCGTGCGGCGGGTTCCACATCTACGGCCGGGCGCTGGCCGGTCTGATGAGCGGCAACAGCATGAACACGCTCATCGAGACCAACGACAACGGGGCCACAACCTACCTGAACACCCGGTACGATGTGCGCAAGGTGATCCCGTTCGGGAGCCTGGCCATCGGCGGCGGGTGGCAGTACCGCACCATCGCGGTCCGGGCCGGGTACGAGGTCCAGTACTGGCAGGGCATCTTCGAGCGCCCGCGGTTCGTGGACGACGTGGGCCAGGGCAAGGTCATCACCCGCCCGGCCAACCTGTCCCTCGAAGGTCTGTTCCTCCAGGTCAGCGTGATTTTCTGACCGGGGTGGGACCGGAGTCGGGGGCGAAATGCACGAGCCGCGCGACCTGTGGTCGCGCGGCTCGCCGCGTTGCATTCCAGACTCGCCCTTCCTCTGACTCCTGGCGCAGCTCCCTACCCCCGTCGCTTGCGCTTCGGCCCCTTTTTGCGCTCGGGCACCTTGCGGCGCAGCCTAAACTCGGCACTCCCGTGGTACGTGGCGAGCACCGCGCCCTCGCCGGCGTAGTGGTCGAACAGGTCGAACACCACCCACTCCTCGTCCGGCCACGGGTAGGCGAAGATCACGTCCATGTCCTCGATTTCCAGGTCCAACTCCTCGTAGGCCTGGTCGCCCTCGGTCGTGAGCCACGAGTACGTGCCGCCCTTGTGGACCCGATCCTCCCCGCCCGGCGGCACGAAGCTCCCGTGAACGAACTCCACCGGCGCGTCGTAGTCTTCGGCCAGCCGCCGGGCCTCGTCGACGAGCAGGCCCTCGATCTCGATGCCGCACGACTCGAAGTCGAGCAGCGCGGCCAGCACCGCGACCACCCCGAACCCGCTGCCCCACTCGCAGAACCGCGTGCCGCGCGTGACGCCCGGCGCCGCCAGCGCGCGCAGCACCTTGTACGCCGTTGCGTAGTCGCACGGCACGAACGCCGGCACCAGTGTCGCGGCCAAGAAGCGGTCCACGCGCCGCTCAGCGTCTCGCAGGAAGCGCCTCACGTCCGCCGGCGGTTCGGCGTCGCTGACCGGGAGCAGCAGATCGCGCAGCGCCATGTCTCGGACTTGCCCGCGAGGGTAGGATGTGACCATTGTAGTTCGCGCCCAGCAACGGGGAGCCGCTCGACCGTGCCCGCGTCCGAAGAGCACGCGTTCCTCGCCGCGATTGTGGCGCACCCGAACGACGACACGCCGCGACTGGTGCTCGCGGACTGGCTCGCCCAGCACGACGCGCCGGGCGACGCTCATTCGCGCGCACTGCCAACTCGAACACCACCCGGCCGGCAGCAAGAAGCGGCGCGCCCTGGCGCGCAAGGCGCAGAAGATTCTCCACGGGCACGAGCACAGGTGGCTCAAGGCACTTCAGGGCGCGCGTGCTGACCAGTGCGACGCGGTTCACCAAACTGGCCGACCTGAACCTCAAGGGCGCCGACCTTCGGTCGGAGGGCGCGACCGCGCTGGCCTGTGCCGCGCACCTCCCGGCGCTCGTCCGGCGGTACCTCCAGCGCGACGACATCTCGGCGG
>JBJSXS010000353.1:0-4507 GCA_046086545.1 Gemmata sp. | reverse complement strand
GGTGGGGTCAGCAGAGCCGTTGGAGCAATTTCGGTAGCGTCACGCCGGACGGGCCGTAAAGGCCGATGTCGGCTGAGTCGCTGGCTTCCGTGCGGGTCAGGTTAACCTCGATGACGGTAGCGCCCCGGCGCCGGGCGACGGGCACGAGCGACGCGGCCGGGTAGACCACAGCGGAGGTGCCGACCACGAGCAACGCGTCGCACTCGTCGGCCGCCCGCGTAGCCTGGTTCCATACGGCGTCGTCTAGCCCCTCACCGAACCAGACGATGTGTGGGCGCAACCGGCCGCCGCAGTGGGGGCACGCGGGGGCATCGTCCAGCGGTTCCAGCCCGCGGTCGGCGACGGTCCCGCACCCCAGGCATCGTGTCTGGCGCAGGCTGCCGTGTATCTCCAACACATTGCGGCTGCCGGCGTCGAGGTGCAGTCCGTCCACGTTCTGGGTGACCAGCGTGAACCGGTCGCCCCACCTTTTCTCCATTTCTGCGAGCGCGAAGTGGCCGGGGTTCGGCTTCACCGTCGCGACGTTCGCCCGGCGCGCGTTGTAGAACCGCCACACCAGCGCCGGGTTGCGGTCCCAGCCGATGGGGCTGGCCACGTCCTCAATGCGGTGCCCTTCCCACAGCCCGTCGCTGGCCCGAAAGGTGGGCACGCCGCTCTCGGCCGACACGCCCGCGCCGGTCAACACGCAGACGCGGGCCGACGACCGCAGCCCGCGCGCGGCGCGCTCGACCCCGTCGCTCAGTTCGTCATCGGACATGGGCTTCTCGCTCCGGCGCCGACCGGGACGAACAGAGGATACCGTATTCGCGCGTGGCGGGCAACGCTGCGCGTCCAGCGAAGCCGTCGGTGCCGCGTCAGCCAGCGACCACCCCCCCGGCTTCGTTGCACAGTCGCTGCGCCTGGGGCGCGGTGGGAGCCTCGGCGATCACGCGCACCACCGGTTCGGTGTTGCTCGCGCGGACGTGCAGCCACCAGTCGTCGCCGTCGAGCCGCAACCCGTCGGTGCGGTCCACGCGCGCGCCGGACCAGCGCGCCTCGAGTGCCGCGAGCGCGCCGGGTAGGCGGTCGCGCGGCACACCGAATTTCGTCTTCAGCATCGAGTATCTGGGCAGTTCCGCTACCAGTTGCGAAAACGGCTTGTTCTCCTCGGCCATCAGCGACAGGATGAACGCCATCCCGACGAACGGGTCCCGCACCCAGCCGATGCGCGGGTCGATCACGCCGCCGTTCCCCTCGCCACCGATCACCGCGCCGGCGGACCGCATCAGCTCGACCACGTTCGCCTCGCCCACCGCGGAGCGTTGACAGGAGCAGCCCGTCGCGGCCGCGATGTCGGCGGACATGCGCGACGTGGACATGTTAACGACCACCGGCCCGGGCCGGTGCCGTAACCGGTACTTGACCGCCAGCGCGAGGGTGGCCTCCTCGCTCACGCAGGTGCCGGTCTCGTCGATCAGCGCGAGCCGGTCGGAGTCGGGGTCCAGCACGAACCCGAGCGCGCACTCGTGCCGCTTCACCCACGGCGCCACGTCCGCGAGGTGCGCCGGGATCGGCTCGGGTTCGTGTTCGAACCGGCCCGTCGGCTCGCACCCGTACTGAATCAGGTCGCACCCGAGGTGCGTCAGGAGTTCGGTCCCGAGCGGCCCGCCCGCGCCGGCGTTGGCGTCCAGGAACACCCGGAACCGGTTGCCGGCCACGGTGGCGACGCTGACAGTGTCCAGCACGGCGCGGGCGTGTTCGGACCCTACGTCCGGCGGCACGCTGGCGGTTCCGATCCCGTCCCACGCGGCGCGCCGGAACGCCCCGGACTCGTACAGGTCGCGGATGACGGCGCCGGCCGCACCCGGCAGTACCGCGCCGTCGGGGCCGAACATCTTCAGCCCGTTCCACGGGGCCGGGTTGTGGCTCGCCGTGATCTGAATCGCACCGGCGGCGCTCATCTGGCGCACCGCGAACCCACACGTCGGCGTGGGCGCGATGCCAATGTCCTCGACCGCACACCCGGCCCCGAGGAGGCCCGCGAGGACCGCGTGCCGCAGCATCTCGCCGCTCGGGCGCCCGTCGCGCGATAGGATCACCCGCTGGCCCGCGACCGTGGACCCGTAAGCCGCCGCGAAGCGCGCCGCAACATCGGGGGTCAGCCCGGCGCCGACGATCCCGCGGATCCCCGACACGGACACGATCAGATCGGAAGGTGCGCTCATCGGCGGTTCCTTTGTGCGGCGGCGGGGCTTTAGGATGTTCTAGGGATGTGCCCGGCTCGTTGAATCACCGCCAACTCGGCACCCTTTCGCCGAAGCGGTCGAGGAGCGCACGCTTGCCCTTCTAGCCCACGGTACTTTGGTCTGCCATCAGCATCTGAAGGCTCTCGAGATGCTTCGGCTTCGCCAGAGTCAGCGCGGCGGGCCTGATCCTGTTGCCGTTGAGGGTCAGCTCGGTCACGCGCGCCGGCAAACTGCTGTTAGCCAGCGCGGTCACGGCCTGAGTTCGAGCCGGTTGTCACAGATTTTCAGTACGGTGCGCGCGGGAAAGTGCATGGCTGCGTTCGCCAGCGCGACCCCGCCGTAGTACTGCATGGGGTTCCGAGACAGGTCGAGCGTGGTCAGCCGCGGGAGCCGTCAGCGGTGTACGAGCTTGGCGGTCGTTGACCCTGTCGAGCACGCGGCCCGTGACAGTTGCGTGGGCGTTCGCGTGTACCGCGCGGCGGCCAGCGCGCTCGCTTCAGGGGTTCGGAGCGGGACGCCGTAGAGCGTGCGCGACTCCAATGCCGGCAGCGGGCCGCACGAAATCGGCACGCAGACCGCGGCACTGCTTTCGTGCCCTCGCAGCCAGCCCGCGCCCGTTTGCCGGGGCGTGTCATCATGCGGGTTCGTGATGAGCGCGGCGGTCGTTTACGGGCATCACTCAGGTCACTGGTCGAGTGCCTTTTCGGCCTCTTTCTTCACGTAGTCCTTGAAAGCGTTCATGTTGTAGCTGATGAACAGGAACGCGTGGTGCAGCGCCTGGTACGTCTCGTCTTCCGGGTCGTCAGCGTAATCTTTGCGGAGCGCGTAGAGCTTCGCGAGCAACTGGTCGGCGTTCAACATCACTCACCTTTGGCACAGGTCGGGGCACTTCCGTTCGTCAGAACTTTGCCAGGGGATTCTACCCCATCTTGACGCGCGCGGGGCGCCGGTGTTACCGTTCCACCCCGCGCGGCCGCCGAGGGCACGCATACACCGGAAAGGGCAGGGGCGCCCGATGGTTCGCCGTGTCAGTCAGTCGCTCGTAGCCTGGTTCCTGTCCTGGGATTTGGTCCTCACCACCTGCGTGTGGGTCGGCGCGTACTTTCTCCGGTTCCACTCGGGCCTTTTCACCCTGCGGCGCGGCGTCCCGGACTTTGCCCTGTACTTGCGCGCGCTCCCGCTGATCCTCGTGGTTGGGATGGTCGCGTACCGCCTCGCGGGGATGTACGAGGTCCATCGGTTGCGGCGGTTCCGCGAGGAACTGGTCGCGGTCGCGAAGGGCGTCTGTCTGATGACGCTCCTGGTCATGGCTACCAGCTTCGCGCGGCAGGCGCAGTACGAGTCACGCGGCGCGATGGTGATCTTCGGCGTCGGCACGCTGGCGGGGCTCGTGGTCACGCGGCGCGCCAGTTGGATCGGAATGCGCTGGCTCCGCGCCCGCGGGGTGAACCAGAGCCACGCGCTGATCGTCGGCACCGGGCGCCTCGCGCGCCGCACCGTGCGCACCCTCCGCGCGGTTAACTGGACCGGCATCCAGCCCGTGGGCTACGTCGAGGACGAGGGGCACCGCGGCAGCGGGTTCGACCTGCCGCTGCTCGGGTCCATCAACGAACTGCCCGCCCTTGTCGAAAAGCACCACATCGAGCACGTGTACGTCGCGCTGCCGCTGAACCGCTACGCGGACGCGCGCCGGGTGTTCACCGCGCTATCCCAGACCGTGGTGGACGTGCAACTGATTGCGGACCTCCCCGCGGCGGCCGGGATGACGTTCACCACCACGCAGATTCACGGCATGACGGTGATCGGACTGCGCGAGAACCCGCACCACGGGCTGAACGTGGTCGTGAAGCGCACGATGGACGTCCTGCTGGCACTGGTCGCAATCGTGCTGCTGGCGCCGCTGATGGCGGCTGTCGCGCTGCTCATCAAACTGACCAGCCCGGGGCCCCTCCTGTACCGCCAGGAGCGGTGCGGGTTGAACGGGCGGTCGTTCATGATGCTCAAGTTCCGCAGCATGCGCGTGGACGCGGAAGCCAACGGCGCCCAGATGACGGGCAAGAACGACCCGCGGCGCACGCGCCTGGGCGCGATCTTGCGTGCGACGAACCTGGACGAGTTGCCGCAATTCTTCAACGTGCTGTGGGGCGACATGAGCATTGTCGGCCCGCGGCCCGAACGCCCGGTGTTCGTCAAACAGTTCGCCAAGTCGATCCCGAACTACAACGCGCGCCACGCGGTTAAAGCGGGCATCACCGGGTGGGCCCAGGTGAACGGCTGGCGCG
>JBJSXS010000352.1:0-6126 GCA_046086545.1 Gemmata sp. | reverse complement strand
TGGGTAACTCATCTCTGATACAGATAGGGGTCTGATCGAAAGAGTATGGGTGGTTGATCAGCCCCCCCCCCACAAGTATTAACCGCTCACTCACCGAACTAAAACTGAGCACTGCAGTGTTGCGCACGCAGGGCTCTACTGATTTCTTGCACGCCCCTGGCATCCATCGCATTGTGAACGCCGTCGAAGATTTGGGCATTCGCAGTTTGGTCATGAGATTGGTGTCGCGAATCAACCAGCACCCCGTCGCAGCCGGTCTCGTTGGCGATGTAAACAACCACATGCGCGTCGAACTCGCCGGCCGCGATCACCTCAAGATCCCAGCCGGCGTAACCGACGTCCTCGCGCAGCCTCGCCACGCCGTCCACCGCGAGCGCCTGGCCCCCGGAACTGTATACTCGGTCTAACCCCAGTGCGACCAAATCCTGAAGCCCGGTTAATCGGTCCGCGACACAGTCAAAGGCCCGGTTAAACACCGCGATGCGGCGAAACTTGCGGGCCTGCTTGACAAGTTGCTGGCACCGTCCGCGGTCGATCCGCACCTCGTCGCCGTCTCGGTGCAGGCATCCGAACGCGATGCCGTCGGCCCCGGCCTTCAGCAGTCTGCGGGCATCCCGTAACATCTGCTCGAACTCGATGGTCGAGTACGCGAACCCCCCGCACCGTGGGCGCACCTGCACCAACACCTCGACCGGCCGAGCGGCATGCTTGACGACGCGGCGGACGAGGTGGAGCGCGTCCGTGGTTGGGGTGAGTCCGCCCAGTTCCGGGGCCGAACACAGCAATACCCGATCTGCCCCGCACTCGATCGCATCCCTGGCCTCGGCAGCCGACGAGACAAGCACCTCCAGACGAACTGGGCTAGGGGTTCGGTGGATGCGGCGTCCAGCGAGCCGGATCTCACGTGCGAGTGCCTTACACAGTCGGTCGGCCGCGTGCGTTCCGGACGTAGCCGCGGCGTCGAGAGCGTTCGCTACGTAGTTCGCGAACCCGTCTCCGGCCAACACTAAAGGGGGCACTTCGGAGACCTCGGCGAACGGCATCCGGACTTGGCCGACTGCGCGGTCCCGCTCGCGCCGGTGTACCCGAAACCCGACCGGCTGAGCGCCGACCCACCGGGCCACCTCCGGGCGCAAGTGCGCCTCAATGGCCGCATCGTCCTCGGCCCAGTGCGCGTCGGTCCACTGACAGGAGGTCAGTCCGGTCAGTGTCGGCCCGGCAAAATGCACTCCGGGCTGCTGGTTGTTGAACATTAGTTCCAGCGTCGATCCGGAGAATTCGATGAGAGGCCGGACGGGGAGCGGCTGTTCGCGAAATGCAGCCAGTACCGCGATCGCGCGGCGGTATCGGATCTTCCGAAGTTCGTCCCGGAGCGCGTCCGGCACCCCGATCTTGCTCGCTTCGAGCAGCCCCAGCGCGTCCGGTACCGGTTGAGTGAGCAGGACCGCGTCGGCGGTGATGGTGCGCGCGAGGGGTCCGTCGCCCGCCGGGCCGGGCGCCCGGGTGTGCACCCGCCATCGTCGGTCGGCCGCTTCGAGCCCGGTCACTTCGGTTCCTGTCTCCAGGGCAAGGTTTTCGTCCGGGACCACGGGGCGGACGGCGTCGATCAGCGAACGGGCGCCACCAATCAAAGTCACGCCGGTGTTGCGCGGACCCTGGCCCCGCTCGCCCTCGTCACCAATGTGGTTCACCTGCGTGTTGCGGATCAGTCGTTTAGTCTCAGGAGCGAGCAAATCGGGCTGGAGGCCGCGCGGCGGGAGGCCGCCGGGCGCGCCGGGGACAGACGCGGGGTATTGCGCGGGACCAAGCTCAACGAACGCTGGATCGAACGTCCTTGTACCGAGGTTCGGTATCTCGAACCGCACCGGGCACAGGCGCCCGCCGAGCAGGGCGCCCCTGCTGACGACCGTGACACCACTCCGCGCGCCCGTAACCGACGGGCCGCGACCAGCCCGGTCAGCCCGCTGCCGACAATTACGACGTGTGGTGTCATCGCTGTACCCTCGAAACGGAGCAGCCAACAGGTAACGCCATTGAATAACTCCACGAAGGTCAGGGTTCTGACGAGAAAGCGTGAGAATTTTCCTCGAAGTGATCGAGGGACGCTTCGGCACTCGCCTGAAGTTCGCGTGAGCTGTGCCCGTTTCAAAAAATATCTGGAAAAGCACTCAGACAGTGGCCGCGACAGCAGTTGTTCGTGTGGGAACATCGCGTCGAACCGCGAGAAGGTCCGTGCGAAGGGTGGAACGCGTGGTTACCATCGATGGCAAAAAGGCACGGTACAGTCACGCCTCACCGCCGGACGCACGAGCGATGCAACAATACGCCTGGGCCGAGATCGTCCGGTTGTGTTGGGAGGGCGTAGGTATGGTGCGCGAAGACGCGTGGCGCGAGCTGCTGCGCCGGGTTGGTGTTCTGTTGCCGAGGTTGTGCGGCCCGAGGCGACCGCACAACCTTGCGGAGTTCCCCGACTGGTTCCCGGCTTGGCTCCTTCCACGGCTCGATACTCTCTCAGCGAACCTACGTGCCAGATGGACGCTGCCACTGGCAGTGGCGCTCCCAGATCGAGAGGAGTACGTTCGGCGATACCTCGCTTCGGCAGCATACAAGAGCGCTCGGCCGGACTTTTTTGCCGAACACGCGCCGGTCTCGGTTTCAATGCCCCCTGTTCCAGATCACACGGCTGGAGTTGAAGAGCTGGCGGTAGCGGAGGTGCGCGCAGAACAGGTGCGACATGCCGCTGCACAAATCGCGAACCGGTGTCACCGGGTCGCGTTCTGGTTGAGTTACTACCGCGTGTGCTGTGACCTGCCGCCGGCAGACATGTTCTGGGTGCAAGGCAACTGCACAAACGCAGTGGCACTCA
This sequence comes from Gemmata sp., assembly GCA_046086545.1. Taxonomy (GTDB): domain Bacteria; phylum Planctomycetota; class Planctomycetia; order Gemmatales; family Gemmataceae; genus Gemmata. The sequence continues at coordinate 3,260 of JBJSXS010000352.1, read as the reverse complement.
TCGACGCGCGGTATCAAGCCGCAGTTGCGGCTGACCAGCACCGCGTTTTCACCGCTGCCGAGATCGCTCAGCTGATGGGTGCCTCGCACCTTGCGCAGAACGGAACTGTAGCAGTTTACCAGTGGATACATCAAGGGCGCGTTGAAGTGGAAGAGCGTTTGGGCATCGGTTGAGACACAAGTCGGGTCGAAAGTACGAGGAACCGAAACACAGCCTGCGAAGGTATTTCACTGTGGCGAACACCGACCAGTTTCAGGCGCAGTTCGAAAAGGCTCTGAAGGTCTGGCTCGCAGCCGCACCGGCGGACCGCCGGCCGGCCGCCTTCGATGTGTTGGAACGCGGGGCCGTACTTTGGGGCGCCGGTGGGACCGAGGTCGTCTCGCGACTGCTGGAGGTGGTTTCCGGCAACCACGCTGATCTCGTCACCGCCGCTTGCGAACACGCGGACGTGCCGGCCGTGCGACGGGCCGCCGAAGCGGGCTTCGCTTGCTTCGACCAGCGGGCCGCGGGTAGTGAGCAACTCGACGGCGCCTTGCGCCGCACGGACGCAGTGTGCAACGTGGCGGATTTTGCGTGCGTGCTTGTGGGCGGTGCCGGACCGGACGCCGTTGACCTCTCGACCCGCGTCGGCGGCCTCTTGCTCGAACTTGAGGACCTTATCGCGTACCTCTACACCCGCCCAGACGTCCTGTCCAGACGGTGGGTCGTACTGAAGCGCCCGGACGGGAGCGTTCCGACGTGGATGGAAGAGGCGCGCGGGTTCGTCGCAGTCGCGGCTGCCGGGCGTAAGGCCGCGCGCGCGACCCCGCACCGACCCGATGAAACAGAGAAGCAAGAGAGGGTCACGATGAGCAGGCTAGAACCGGCCCCCGCGCGGGGTGTTGTCCCGCCCGTCGCGCCGGCCTTCGCGCTCCCGGTGCTGCCCGCCAACGTGCCGCTGCGGCTGTCCCCGACCGACGTGACGCGGTTCGTCCGCCTGGACCAGTGCGAGCGGTTCCTGCGGTTCCAGCTGTCGGAGCGCGCCGGCCACGACTTCATGAGGTCGTACCAGGTTCAGGCCCAGCGTCTGGCCCCGATCCTGTCACTGTCCGGCAGCACCTTCGAAGCTGAGGTCGCCGCCGCGCTCGGGGAACAGGGTCGGTGCGTGGACTACGCCGCGGTCCACGGCCGGTCGTCGAACCGCGCGAACAACCACTCCGAGGTCGTCGCTGAGGTCCGCGGGCTGAAGCCGGGCGCGAGCGTGAACCTGTTCCAGGTGCGGCTCGATGTGGCGCTGGACGGTTGGCTGCTCCGCGGCGACGTGGACCTGATCCGCGCCACACGCGCGCCAGGCGGGGACATCGAACTGCTGATCACGGACACGAAGTCCACGGTCCAGGCGAAGGTCGAGCACCGGCTGCAGGTGGCGTTCTACCGGCTCATGCTCGGCAGCGTGCTGACCGCCGCGGGCCTCGCACACGAGCCGATTCAGACGGCCATCCTGTTCCGCCCGCCGCCTGCCCCGGAGCCCGAGGAACTGGAGCTGATCGCGCGCCTCGGCGCGGCTGCGAAGCGGGTGTTCGGGCTCGACGGCTACCTGCTCGAGGTGGTGGCCGACCCGGACGCGTACGACCAGTCGGTCCGGGACCTGGTACTCGGCCCGGCGTCCACCGCCCGCCGGGTCGCGGGCACCCCGTTCGACGACCTCCCGTTCGACCTGTCTGTGAAGTGCGACGGGTGCCTGTACACCGAGTTCTGCATGAAGCGGAGCGCGGAGACAGAGGACCTGTCGCTGCTCCCTTACCTCTCCGGCACCGAGAAGCAGGCGCTCCGGCGCGTGGGCGTCGGCACGATCCGCGAACTCGCCGCGCTCAAGGACTTTGCCCCTGACGGCGCCGGCGCGACGACCACAGACTTGATCCCGGTGCCGGTCCACGAACCGGTGGTCAAGCGGCTGGCGGCGACGTGGCCGGTGGGGCCACGGTTGGACGAACTGGTGCACCGCGCGAAACAGTTCAGGCGGTCGGTGAAGAAGGACGGCACGCCCGCGCTCCCGTTCATCCCGGGCAGGGGGAACAGCACCCTTCCGGTGTCGCGGCCGGACCTGAACCCGAACCTGGTGTGGGTGTACATCGACGCCCAGCACGACTACGTCGAAGGCCGGGTGTACCTGCTCGGCGCGCTCGTGGTCGCGTGCGAGCACGGCGTGCCGGTGCGGCGCAAGGCGGTCGTGGAGATGACCGCCGGGCCGCCCGACTCGGCTGCCAAGGAGCGCGACCTGTTCGTCGCGTGGACCCGAGGGCTGCTGAACGCGGTGCTCGAGGTCGCGGCCCCGTCCGACCCCTTGCAGGAGAAGACGTCGGCCCCGATCCACCTGGTGTTCTTCGACCGCCGCGAGCAGCGGCTGCTCCTCGACGGGCTCGCGCGCACGTTTCCGGCGGTCGTATCATCCACCCCGCCGCTGTACGACTTCGTGACCCAGCTCGCGGCCTTCGACTCGCCCATCGCCAGCTACGCGGCCGAAGAGGTGCGGGCGTTCCAGAACTTCCCGATGACGTGCCAGTCGCTCCAGTCCCTCGCCGCGTACCTGAAATTCGACTGGAACGCGCCGCACCCGTTTCGCGATTTGTTCCGAACGCGCGTCTTCGACCAGGTCGGGCAGATGGACGTGAACGGGCAGCCGGTGTGGTACACGCGGCGGGCGCGGTTCGGCAGCACGGTCCCGCTGGAGTACGCTTACGCCGCGTGGGGCCAGCTCCCGGCGCCCGGCGGGCACGACGAGTTCGCCGACTACCGGGGCGCCACCGCGCCGCTTCTGACCGCGTTCCAGACCCGCCGTTTGGAAGCGCTCGAGCACGTCACGTGCTCGGTGAGGGGAAATCCGAACACGTCGAAGACGCCGTTCGTGCTGCCCGACGTGGGCGCCTTCGCGGACGCCGCACACGACCTGGCGCACGCGCTGGGCGAGTTCGTTACGATCGAGCGGCTGGTGGGGCTGTCCGACTGGAAGGCGACCCGACACGCCCCGCCCGAGCAGCGGGTGCTGATGGGCGAGTGTCTGTTGGTGCGGTACCTGGAGTGCGACCAAGATCCGGGCGCCGCCGAGCAGAACCGCGAGAACGAGCGGCGCCGGCTCAAGCGCGAGGCGTTCGTCGCCGCGCACCGGGCCACGCAGCCTGACAAGCGGTTCCGCGCGAGCAAGCAGCAGCAGGGCGAGTGCAAGTGGTCCCCTGAGGGCCTCCGGCTCCGGCTCCGGCTCGAGACGGCCGGCGTGGACTGCG
>JBJSXS010000351.1:0-3558 GCA_046086545.1 Gemmata sp. | reverse complement strand
CTGCGGCGGGTTCAGCCCGTCGCCGCCGTGGAAGTCCCACCCGCAGTTCTCGACCATCACCAGCCCGGCACCGGCCTCACACAGGCGCCGGGCCAACAGCATCTGCCGCCCCAGCATCGACGGCCGCCGCGGGAAGTCCGGCAGCTTCAGGAAGTTCGGGCAGGTCTGGGTGACGTCGCTGGTGTCGTACCGCGCGACCGTCTTGGGGTCCTCGCGGTCGAGCCGGAACGCTTCCGCCACGCTCCCCTTCAGGACCGTGTACGCCTGATCGCGGTACGCGTCGTACGCCGCGAGCGCCGGATCGGCGTCCAGGGAGCGGGCGGCCAAGTCGAACTTCTGCAACAGCGCGCGGCGGTCGTCCCACCGGCCCGCCGGGAGCCGCAGCTGCATGTTGTTGAGCAGGGGCGAGAACGTGACGTCGCCGTCCGGCTTTCGCTGCGGCCCGGTCGCCTTCGGCACGGGGAGGATGACGCCCGCCGGGTTGAAGGCGGCGTAGGCCTCGGGTAGGTCGCCGGCCGTGTTCCCGCGGAGGAAGTGCTCCTGGAGGAACTCCTTGTTGTTACCGCTGTCGAGCACGATGTAGCTCGGCACCCCCGTCTGGGGGTGGTTCGTCCCGCGCAAGAACGAGTACACCGACCCGACGCTGGGCGGCGACAGCTTCGCCTCGGACCCCGTCAGCATCGTCCGGACCCAGTTGTCCTGGTGGTCCTTGCACGGGGTCTGGAAGGAGCGCACCACGGCCAGCCGGTGTGCCCGCTCGGCGAGCTTCGGGAAGTGGCTGCCGAACGTCACGCCGGGCAGCGTCGTCTTGACCACGCCGAACATCGTGCGAACCGTGTCCGGGGCGTCCGGCTTCGGGTCCCACGTCTCTTGCTGCGGCGGGCCGCCGCCGAGCCAGAGCCACACGACCGACTTGCCCCGCACCCACGGCTTGTCCGCAGCCGTGTTGCCGCGCGCCAACCCCGGCAGGCCGAGCGCGCCAAGCCCGGCCGCGCCGACGCGCAGGAACGCCCGCCGCGAGTGGGTGGTCGAGTCAATCGTGAACACGGCAGTCCCGGGTGGTCACTTCTGGTCCTTCGCGGGTTGGGTTCGGTACAGGAAGGATTCGGAGGACAGCAGCGACACGAGCAGGGCTTTGAAGCTGCCGCCGCTGTCGAGGTAGGCCTTCTCCGCCTCCTGCAGCGAGGCCGCGTCGCCGGGGGTCTCGTTGCGGCCGATGAAGAAGCGGAACGCGTGGCGGACGAACACCTGCCGCACCCGGTCCGAGCCCGCCAGCCGGCGCAGCATCTCGGGCGCGTCCCTGACGGGGCCGTCGAGCTTCGGGTCGCCGCTGAACGCGATGAACCCGGTCGTGTCGAGCGGGGCGTCGCGGTACACCTTCGCGTTCTTGTCCTTGAGCTTCGCGGCCGCGTCGAGGTCGAGCACTTCTTCCGTGCGGCGCGGGAAGCCGTAGTGGGTCGCGTCCTCGAACGGCAGCCCCAGTTCGTCCATGCGGTAGTGGCACTTCCAGCACTGGGCTTCGCGCGTGACCAGCTGGCGCTGGCGCAGGGTGCGGTGCGGGTCGTCGGGGATCATCGCGGCGGCGTTGATCGGCAGGTCCGGCACGCGCCCGCCGAGCAGGCGCTCGCGCACCCACCGGCCGCGGCGGACGATGTCGTTGTGAAAGTTCGTGGACCACGCCACCTGCCAGCCCGGCTGCATCAGGACGCCGATACGGTCCCCCTGGGGCTCGCGCCGGTTGTCGGCCGCGATCGGCGGCAGGTGGCGGAAGACCGAGCCGTCCTTCCCCGGAGTGAACAACTCGTGGCTGCGGTAGGTGGTCGTTGTCGTAAGCACCTCTTTCAGCACGTCCTTGTCGTGGGCCAATACGTTCAGGATCGCGAAGTCGGTGTCGGCGACGTAGGCGTGCGGGCTGTACCCGATGCCGCGGCGCTGGAGGTAATCGGGGAGCGGGTCCTTGAACACATCGGGCGCGCGGTAGTAGTCGAAGTACTCGCGGAAGAACCACAGCACCTGGGACTTGTCGATTTTCGGGTCGCCGAGGATGCGGCGCACGCTCTCGGCGACCTCCTCGCGGGTGGTCAGCTTGCCCTGCGCCGCGGCCGTGAGCAGGCCGGGGTCCCGCTTGCTCGAGAGCGCGAGACTGAGAGCAAAGGCGGTCTCGCGGGGCGACAGCATGCGCACGCCCGGCCGCACCTCGGCTCCCATGCCCACCTCGAACCGCAGAATGGCCTCCGGCGTCAGCATCGGCGCCACGAGCACCGTCCGGCCGGCCAGCGCGAAGTCGCCCTCCTTGGCCACGTCGTCGTACAGGGCCAGAACGCTCGCGAGCTCCTTCTCGCTCGGCGGCCGGGCAAGGGCCGTCTGGTACTGCTGCCGGACGGCCTTCTCCAGTTCGTCCTTGCTGGCCCGCACCTGCGGGTGCAAGAGCGGGGCAAACGTCCCGCTGCCCTGCCGGACCCGCAGGCCCTGCTTGAGCAGCGCGCGTTCGGCATCGGTCGCCGTTTTGGTGCGGGCCTCGTTCGGCCAGAGGCTCTCCTTCGCCGCGGCCGGGTTGTGATTGATGTTAACGAGTTGGTGGGCGCGGACCTGGGCGGCGACCAGTTGCTCGGCGTTCGACAGGAGCAACCCGGTCGCCCCCTCGTCGGGTGCGTACAGGGAGGCGAAGTCCCGGAAGCCCGCGTCCTGGATCACCCCGAACGGCTGCTGCAGCACGTGGGCGTTGAACTCCCCGAGCAACTTGGTGTAGGCCGACGGGGAGAGCCGCCAGAGGCGCGGCGGGGGCGGGACGCTCGGCCCGCGCGGTCCGCCGAACAGGATCGCGTTCTGCAGCCGGTTCCCGTCGATCGGCTTCTCTTTCACGGCGAAATAGGCGGGCTTGCCTGGCAGCGGGGTACCGAGTTTCGCCTCGACCCACTTCGCCACCCCGGCCGCCTCGGAGGGGTCGGGGCGCTGCTTCTTCGACGGCGGCGGCATGTCCCCGGCGCGGAGCCGATCCAGGATCGAGGCGTAGGCCACCCGCCCGGCAACGTCGTCGTTGCCCAGCGTGTCCAGCGTGAAGTCGCCCGACCGGGTGCCGGTGTCGTGACAGCCCCCGCAGTGGGCGTCGAGGAAGGTGCGGACGAACCTCTCATCGGCCCTCGCGGGTATGTGGACGGCCGCGGTCCGGAACTTCTCGGGCAGACCGATCATGGCATTGGTTTTGAGCGCCTTGAGTGCTTCGGGGGCGAGCGCCGTCAACCCGTTGAGTGAGGTCACGCCGGGGTGCTGCGCCAGCGCGCTGGCCGCCGAAGCGGTGAGGGTCGTGAGGCCGTCGAGGATCAGCCAGTCGCCGGGGTGCTTCGCGAGGGCGCCGGCCGCGGCGGCGGACAGGGTCGCCAGGCCGTTGAGCGACAGCCGCCCGTCATGCCGGGCCAGCGCCGCGGCGGCCGCGTCCGACAGGTTCTTCAGCCCGTTCAGCGACAGCGTGCCGCCGCGGTGGTCGGCCAGGGCGGCCGCGGCATCGTCGGACAGTTCGGCGAGGCCGTCCAGCGCGAGGTCGCCCTGGCGCCGGGCGAG
>JBJSXS010000350.1:0-2820 GCA_046086545.1 Gemmata sp. | reverse complement strand
GGGCCGCTGGGTTCGGGGCCGGGGTTCCCTGGCGCAGGCGCTCCGGCCGCGGTGTCCGACTCCCAGATCACCGCCGGGTTGGTCGAACTGAGCTTGTACGGCGTCGTTTCGCTTTACGAGAAGTACGGCGACGCGCCCAAGGCGGGCGACCCGTCCGGCACCCCGGCGGTTCCGCCGAAGGACCCAACGCCCCCGGTGGTGCCGCCCAAGGGCGTCGTACCGCCGAAGCAACGCCGGCGCCGAATGTAACGACCGCACCCGAACACCAACGCGAGCCCGTTGCCGCCCGTTAACTCGGGTGCGGCGGGCGTGATCCCGACCAACGCTTACAGAGGGAACGGCCGTGGCCAAACCCAAGATCAAGATCGACGTGAAGGACTTCTTCCTCCGCCGGGGCGAGTTGCTGGTGATGGGGATGGCGGGCTTCTGCCTGATCGTCCTGCTCGGCTGGGGCGCCGCCAAGTGGGGCACCGCGGACAACCCCACCAAGATCGCAGAAGAACTGGCTCAGAAGTCGAACCGCGTCACCGACGGCATCAGCGGCGGGGCGGTGACAGACGACCAGAAGAAGGAAATCGCGCCGGCCGAGTTCATCGTAAAGCCGCCGATCAACCGTGAGGCCAAGACCAAGGACTTCCCGGTCAGCGTGCCGCTGTTCGACCCGACCGGCACTCCCAACACGAAGCGCGAGAACCCGATCGTGCTGAACGTGGACGACTATCAGGTGGACCTGACCCGGTCCGCGATGCCCGGGTACGACATCATCTACGACAACAACGACGAACCGCTGATCGCGGTGCTCACCACCGCGAAGGTGGGCAAGCTGGACACGAACAAGCTCAAAGACGCGCTCGACAACCTGAAAACCCAGGGCAAGCGCGGTCAGGGCGTCAAGAAAGACCCGCCGCCGAAGAACCCGAACCCAATGGGACCGGGCAACCCCGGCCCCGGCCCCGGCCCCGGTCCCGGTCCCGGCCCTACAGGGCCGGGCGGCTCGGGGGATGGGCCGCACGGACTGGCCGGGGGCCAGTTCAACGCGAACGCGCGCCGGGCCGACGAGGGGAAAGTGATCAAGTACGTCCCGCTCAAGGAGATCGACGAGGCGATCAATAAGGGGAACCCGCCGGCGCTGACCGTGATCCCGGTCCGGCTGGTCACCATTCACGCTTCGGTGCCGCTCAAGAAGCAGCTCGATGAGATCAAGCGGGCGCTGCGGCTGCCGGTGCCGACCCCGATCACCAACGCCCGCGGTGAGGTCACCAACCGGGCCGAGATCGACGCGGCCGAGGCCGAGGTGCGCAAGTGGGGCCCGTGGTACGACGGGTTCGAGGTCCAGCGCCGCGAGACCCGGGTGCTGGCCAACGGGCAGGTGCAGGTGATCCAGGACTGGGCCGAGCAGCCCAAGGACACCCCGAACTACCGCTTCGAGGAAAAGTACATCGAGGTGATCGACACCCGCAAGGTGGCCGACCAGATCGACGAGGGGCTCTTGCCGTACTTCCTCCGGCCCGACATGCTGCTGTCCATGCCGCTGCCGCTTCTGGCGAAAGATCTGAACGTCAAGTACCCCGAGATCCGGCTCAAGTCGATTCTGGACAACATCAAGAAGCTGGAGGACGCGAACAGACCGAAGCTGACCCCGTCGGATGTGTACAAGCAGCTCGCCGGGCGCTCGCGGCTGGACATCTACAACCCGAAGGCGGACAACTCGGGTAACTTCACGGGCGGGTCGGGGGTCGGCGGGCTTGCCCCCCCCGGGCCGGGCACCGGGGCCGCCCCGCCGCTGCCCAAGGGGCCGGGCGTCGCCGGCGGCGGCTCGATCGGGCCGAGGATGCCCGATGGGTATCAAAACCCGTACTCTGGCCCCGGCACCAACCCGGTCGAGGTGGAGAACTTCCTCCTGCGGTTCGTGGACTGCAACGTGAAGCCGGGCAACACCTACGAGTACCGCGTCCGGCTCCGCATGGTGAACCCGAACTACGGCCAGGACAAGCTGGTCGCCAACCCGGAGTTCGCCAAGGACACGTACAAGATCCTGTTCAGCCAGTGGCTCCAGCTCCCCACGCCGATCACCGTGCCGGCCGAGTCGTTCCTGTTCGCGTTCGACACGAAGACGTACCGCGAGCAGACGGCGGCCGCGTACGCGGGCAGGGAGAACAAGGAGCTGCTGGACCGGATGCAGCTCAAGGACAATCAGGCGGTGGTCGAGGTCGCGTCCTGGATGTCCGAGGTGCGGACCGACGCCGGAACCAAGCGGGAGCCGGTGGGCGCGTGGGTGGTGAGCGAGATCCCGGTGGGCCGGGGCGAGTACGTGGGCCGCAGGCAGTACGTCAAGCTCCCACTGTGGTCGTCCGAGACGCAACAGTACGTGCTGCGCGAGCTGGCCGACAAGCTCATCACCGGGGCGAAGAAGGACGACAAGAAGGACCAGCCGCAGCCCAAGGGGTGGCTGGTGGACTTCTCGACCAAGTCGATCCTCGTGGACTTCGAGGGCGGCAAGGTGAAGAGCAAGTTCAACGTCGGGTTCGATGAAAAGGGGAACCTCGTCACCAAGACCCGGCAGTTCGAGGAGGAGGTCGCGACCGAACTGCTCATCGTCCGCCCGGACGGCAAGCTGGTGGTGCGCAGCAGCCGGCAGGACGAGGCCGACGAGATCCGCAAGGACGTGGCCTCGAGGTGGGCCGAGTGGCTCAAACTGGTCGAGGGCCGGGCCAGCTCCGGAACCGGTCCGAACGACCCGTCCAATCCGTTCGCCCCCAAGGGCCCGAAGTAAAAGAGAAGGGGAACAGCGGGGAAGGGGCGGAGGGGTGAGAAGATGGG
>JBJSXS010000349.1:0-8493 GCA_046086545.1 Gemmata sp. | reverse complement strand
GCCGGTTGCGCGGAGGCGTATCTCCGCAGCTTTCGGTGCCCCATCGTCCGCTACGCGGCCGGCGCGTGTGCCATTAAACCAGACGAGCCACGTCGAACCAAGTCTTTCGACCCGCACCTCGGTGTAGGGTTTACGGTCGCGGAACCATTCGGCGGTCGGGTACGGAACCGGCTCCCCACGCGGACTGAACGCCCCCTTGTCACCCTCGCAGTGGCCGAAAACCGCTCCCTCAGTTCGAGACACTCGAAGCACCAACCGCGGCGCCACATCGGGGGCACGCGACTTGAGCGCGAAGTGGATATCGACCGTGCCCCCGTCCTTAACGTCGAGGCCGACTGTGACTCGGTAGCTATCCGTGGGCTGGAAGGCGCGCCGCGCGAAGCCCGTTCCGACCATGACCGGTTCGCCGTCGTTGTCCAGGTCCAGTCGCCACGCGCCGCCGCTCCCCGGCGGGAGCCACTCTTGGAGGGAGGCGCCGTCGAACAGTGCCAAGTGCGTGCCTGACTGTTCGTACCGCGGTTCGGGGGCCGTGCGCCGGAGCAACCCCGCGCCCCCGACCGCTAGAGCGACAGCAACCGGGATTAGGGCCAACCGCCAGCGGCGCCGCCGCGCCTTGGGCGGATCGGCCGGCCACGGGGCGATATCGCCCGCCGCGGCGAGGCGGTCGATGCGGGCGATCAGGTCGCTATAGTTCGACGGGCGCGCGGTCGGATCGCCGGCCGTCATGGCGCGTAGCAGCGCCGCCGTGGGCGCAGACACGCCGGGGCCGAGGTCCAGCCCGTTCTGAACCTTGTACTCCTGCAACCGCTCCCAATTCATCATCAGTTTGAAGGGCGGGCGCCCGGTGAGGGCGTGCGCGATGGTGGCCCCGAGCGCGAAGATGTCCGCCCGGTGGTCGATGGCACGCGGGTTTTTGTGCTGCTCGGGCGCCATGTAGAGCGGCGTCCCGCAGACCTCGGTGCGGTTCGGCTCTATTAGCCCGTCCGGCCCGCGGCACATGGCGAGGCCGAAATCCGTCACCCGCACGAGCGGCACGCTCGGCGGCAGCCCGCTCCACGCCGGAGCCTGGCTGAGGTACAGGTTCGCGGGCTTGATGTCGCGGTGGACGAGGCTGGCGTCGGCGGCGTAGGACAGGGCCGACGCCACCTGCCGCGCGATCGCCCAGGCCACCCGTTCGGGCACGGGACCGTCCTTGATCCGTTCGGCCAGGTCCTGCCCTTCGAGGAGTTCCATCGCAATGAACAGCCGGTTCTCGAAACGGCCGGAGTCGTAAACCTCCACGATGTTCGGGTGGTGCAGCTTACCGTGCGTGCGCGCCTCCGCTACGAACCGGGCCGGGCCGGGCGCGTCCCACCCTCCGTCCCCCACCACCTCCACCACCTTGACCGCGACGATCCGGTCGAGTTGCACCTGCCGGGCCTTGTACACCGTACCGAACCCGCCACGCCCGAGCACCGACAGCAACTCGTAGCCTGGCAACCGGCTCTCGCCGAGAGCCGTCGTGCGGGCCAGTTCGTTGAACGCCCCCTCGTCGTCGGCCGGGTTCATTGGCGACCTCGTAGGCTCACTTGGTGCGGTCCAGTTGGGCCAGCACCGCCTTCACGGAGGGGCGGTCGGTCGAGGTCTCGCCGACGTAGGCGTACACCACGTTACCCTGGCGATCGAGGATGTACGTCGAGGGCTTGGCGAGGTCGTCGCGGATGCCCAGACGGTCGCACGCCTCACAGTGGCGGTCGAGGAGCAGTTGGGGCGGGGTGATCCGCTCGTCCCGGGCGCCCGCCCTGAACTCTTGCAGGAACCCGCCCGCGCCCTCGCCCGGGAAAACGAACAGGACCACCGCCCCGCGCTCTTCGAACGCCGCGGCGTTGGCCGTCATGCCGAGCGCCTGGGCGAAGCACGACGGGCACACGCGCCCGCCCTCCGACCTGGCAAGCCCGCGGAGGACCACGAGGACCAACTTCTTCTGCCCGCGGTACCGGACCAGATCGACCGGGTGCCCGTCCGCGTCAACGAACCGCGTCGGGAACGCGCCCGAGCCGACGCCCGCGTTCGCCGGCGCGTCGTCCTTGAACTCGATCGGACCGTAGCCCGCGGACATGTCGAACTCGGGCACGGCGGGTTTCGTCGGCCCGCACCCCGCGGCCAGTAGCACGAGAAGCGCGCGCACTCGGCGGGGGGTACGGTGCATGGCGGCTCTCTGTACGGTTTCAGTCCAGAGAAATTGTCTCACCGCCGCACGGCGTCAGCAACGCCGACCACAAATATCCGCGGCGTGGGACCAGCGCGCCCGGCACCGGCAGGTCGTACTCCGCCGGTCCCGCACTCAGCGGCGCGGTGGCCCCCACCGCGGTCAACACGCGAACGCTCCCGTCGGCAAAGGCGATCAGTATGCGGCCCTGGTGCGGTCCGCTCGGGGCACCGGGTTCGCAGCGGGTCGGGTCCGCACCGAGGTTCTCGCCCAGGAAGTCGGCGCCCGCGAACGCGCCGGTCACGCTGTTCCACTCAATACCCGTCAGTACCGGCGAGCGCCGGCCGCACGGCGAGTTCCCCCGCTCCGCCCCGAACCAGTAGTTCTGCACCGTCGTGGCGCCCGCGCAGAGTTGATACTTCTCGGTGAACAGGGCCGTGACCGATGTGCCGTCGGCGAACGAACGCCCGAGGCCCGACGCCGGGGAGGTGAAGGCGAGCGGGTTGTAGCCGTAACTGGTCGTCCCCCATAGCCCGTTGTTGATGGGCACGGCAGTGTTCCGCGAGATGAGCACCTGCCCGGACGGGTTGCTCGGGTCCGCCGGGCTGATGAACCCCCGGACCACCGCCGCCCGGCCCCCATCGGTCTGCATGACCGCATCATAAGCGGCCTGAGAGTTGATGCCGCGGATGGAGATGTACAGCGCGTTCTGTTCGAGGTACGGGAGTATTTGGAACAGCGGTCCTGTAGCCTGGTTCCAGGGCTGGGCCGCTGTGGCCGGTTGGCCCGGCGCGATCGGCTCGATTGGGTCCGGCAGTCTGTCACTGCGGTCGCCGTTGAAGGCGTGGGTGGCAAGCGCCATCTGTTTAAGGTTGTTGGTGCTGATCGCTTGTGCAGCGCGCGAACGCACCTTTTGAACGGCAGGAATCAGCAAACCGATCAGGACCGCCACGATCGCGATGGTAACGAGGACTTCTATGAGCGTGAAACCTTCAGGCCTGCGCGAAATTCTCATTATTCAACAGCCTTGTTTCGCGTGCGTGAAGATCTCATGAAGTTGCGCATGTAGGGTAGTATGCGGCTGTTGAGATGGCAAGAATTACGGTCCGGCCGCAATGCCCCATCTGATAAGCGTCTAGGTCGCCTCACCTTTCGTGAGGCCCGATGTGAATTGCGATAGGGACGTCGTTGACCGAGATCGTGCCGACGACCACCCTCTGGGCATTGCGGCCAAAGCCCCTCCGCTAGTGTTTGCCGACGACGCCCGAGACGCCGATCACCAGCAGGTACGGGAGCCGGGGGCGACCGGCCGCTTCTCGCTGTACGACAGGTCCGCGGAGATCATCCCGCCAAAAATCACCCTGAGGTCACCGCTCGCGGTGATGACCGAAGTGCTTCGACAACTCCTTCAATCCACCTTCGAGGGCACTCAGGCGCTGCTCGGGCATCGGCGGGAGCCAGTGGTTGGGAATCCGCTGGCGCCGACCGTGGAGCAACACCGAGCTTACCGTTCCGCACGAGCGCCGGCAGCCCGCTGTACGGCTCCGGATTGGAGCCGGAATCTTGAACGAGGAGTGTGGTCACGACCGGTTGTACTGTCGCGCCGGCAGCGAGGAGGAGCAGCCCGAACATTCCAATCGCGAAGCTCAGGCCCGCGACGGCGCCTCCGATTACGGTACGTCATGACCGGTATCGGAGGCGCCGCCGTTACACCAACAAATCCCCGAGTCTTCCAAGACCGGGTTCTCACAGCGCTTCCTCGACGGCGAGCGATTGGCCCTTACTCGCGAAGCTGTCGCCGGGTCAACGCTCACTTCAAGTCCACGGTGACCTTCTCGATCTTGCCGTTGAACCGGAACGGACACTCGTAGTCAGCCGCGGGCGTGCCGGTGTCTTCGCCTACGTCGAGCCCCTCGTCGGCAGAGAAGCCGAGCGGCACCGTCGCGGGAATCTTCCCCTCGGCCGCGAGCACGCCGTTGACGAACAACTTCGCGGTGCCACCTTTGCCCAACCCGCCGCCGGCGTAGGTGAACTCGTAGCGAAGGGTGACGACCCCGGCGGGAAGTCTCTCCCTGCCGGCGACCGTTGTGTACTCCGAGCCGAAGTAGTTGTAGGTGAAGTGCGGCCGGCCCTCCTTCACGTACAGCGAAAGCCCGCCGAAGTATCCGCCGGCGGCTAGCACCACCCCCTTCGCATCGCCGTCCTTCGGCACCTCGAGCGCGGCGGTGATGGCGTACGACCGGTTGAAGGTGGTGCGGATCATGTCCTCCGGCATCCGGACGGCGCCGGCCCGGAGGGTGAAGCTGGTGCGGTCGCCGACGACGCTCGGCCGGCCGCCACCGACGACGCGGTTCGGGCCGCGGTCGTCCAGCGGCAGCACGGAGTTCGCCCTCGCCTCTTTCAGGAACAGCTCTTTCAAGTCCTTGAGCTTGTCGGGGTGCTTCGCGGCCAGGTCGTCCCCCTGGGAGAAGTCGGTATCGAGGTGGTACAGCTCCCACCGGTCGTCGTCGAACGCCGGCTGCTTGCGCGGCGCCCAGGCGATCTTGTTGTGGAAGGTGCTGGCCAGCCAGCCGTCGTGGTAGATGCCGCGGGTGCCCATGATCTCGAAGTACTGTGTCTTGCGTGCGGACGGCACTTTCGCGTCGGCGAAAGTGTAGACCATGCTGGTGCCGTGGATCGGCATCTGCGTAAAGCCGTTGACCGTTCTCGGGGCGGGAACGCCTGCCGCCTCGTAGATGGTCGGCACCACGTCGGTGACGTGGTGGAATTGCGACCGCAGCCCGCCCCGGTCGGTGATTCGCTTAGGCCAGGTGACGATCACCGGGTTGCGGATGCCGCCCAGGTGGCTGGCGAACTGCTTGGCGAACTGGAACGGGGTGCCCATCGCCCAGGCGTGGCCGACGGCGTACTCGTTGCTCGCCTTGGGCCCGCCGAACTCCGCCACCTTCTTCAGGACGACGGCCGGGTCCTCCTGCAACCCGTTCAGCCCGACCATCTCGTTGAAGCACCCGTAGATGCCGCCGGCGGCCGCCGCCCCGTTGTCACCGATGATGTAGATGAACAGCGTGTTGTCCCACTGCCCGAGGTCCTTGATCCCCTTCGCCAGCCGGCCGATCTCGTGGTCGGTGTGAGCCAGGAACCCGGCGTACACTTCCATGAGTTTGGCGGCGACCTTCTTCCGGTTGGGGTCGAGGCTGTCCCACGCGGGCATCGACTCGTGCCTCGGGGTGAGTTTCGCGTCGGGGGGGATGACGCCGAGTTTCAGCTGGCGGGCGAACGTCTCCTCGCGGAGCTTGTCCCAGCCCTGATCGAACTTCCCCTCGTAGGGCTTCACCCACTCGGGCGCGACGTGGTGCGGGGCGTGGGTCGCGCCGGGGGCGAAGTAAACGAAGAACGGTTTGTCCGGCGCGGCGGCCTTCTGGCGGTTCATCCAGGCCAGCGACTGGTCCACCAGATCGGTGGTGAGGTGGTAGTTCTTCGCGTGTTCGGGCCGCTCGACGGGAGCCGTGCCGCGGAAGAGCCCGGGGAAGTACTGGTGGGCCTCGCCGCCCATGAACCCGTAGAACTCGTCGAACCCCAGGGCGGTGGGCCAGCGGTCGAACGGCCCGGCCGGGCTGACCTCCCAGACCGGGGTGTTGTGCCACTTGCCGAAGCATCCGGTGCTGTAGCCGTTCTGCTGGAGCACCTGGGCGACAGTCGCGGCCGACCGCGGGATGACCGAGTTGTAGCCGTCGAACGCGGTGGCCCACTCGGTGATGACGCCGTTGTTCACGGCGTGGTGATTGCGGCCCGTCAGTAGCGCGGCTCGCGTGGGGGAGCAGAGGGCCGTCGTGTGAAAGCGGTTGTAGCGCAAGCCCTCCTTCGCCAGTGCGTCGCCGGCCGGGGTCGCGATGGGGCCGCCGAAGGTGCCGGTCGCCCCGAACCCGACGTCATCGAGCAGCACGACCACCACGTTCGGCGCCTCTTTTGGCGCCCGCACCGGTTCGATCTTCGGCGGCTTCGACTCACTCGCGGTCGGGCCGACGGTTCCACCGGTCGGCTTCGTGTCGATCGGCAGCGAGGTCCGGGCCGGTTCAGATTTGGGTTCCGGCTTCGGCCGGGGGTCCTGGGCGGTCAACCACCCGAGAACGCAGCCGAGCGCGCCGAGCGCGCCGAGCGACAAGAAACGCGAATGCATGGTCCCGATCTCTCGCGGATTCGAGATGGGCGGCCGGGACCCCATCCCGGCTCGCGTGGGCTCACTTGGTGAAGGTCAGGCCGGGGTCGGCCTCCCCGCTGCCGATGACCTTGAACTGGAACTTGTTGTCTGCGAGCGCGACCACCCGGCCCGTCAGCGCGCCGCCTGTCTTACGCTCAAGCATCAGCACGTTGTCCTCAAGCGCGAACGTGCCC
Source organism: Gemmata sp. (assembly GCA_046086545.1). Taxonomy (GTDB): domain Bacteria; phylum Planctomycetota; class Planctomycetia; order Gemmatales; family Gemmataceae; genus Gemmata. The sequence continues at coordinate 1,913 of JBJSXS010000349.1, read as the reverse complement.
TCGAACGAGTCCGTTTTCCCGTCCTTGCCCGCCACCGCCCAAACGAACGTCCCGTCGGCCTTTAGGACAAGGCCGATCTTGCCGCCGTCGGGCCGGGCAGCGGACCAGTCGCCCGCGATGTCGAGCTGAATGTCTGCCGGCGGCTTAGGGGCCGGGTCCTTCGGGTCCGGTTTACCAGTCGGGACTCCGGCTGCCCGCGCCAGTTGCGACACGATCGAGTCTGTCGGCAGCAGCTTGCTCGCCTTCGCGATGGCATCGCGGGCGGCGTCGCCCTGGTCGATGGTCGTGTAATGGTAGGCCAGCAGGAACCACAGGGCGGGGTCGTCGGGCTTGGCGGCCGCGGCCTTCTCAAGTGCCGCGAGGTGGTTGGAGTAGGTGTCGGCGTCGGGGTAGAGAGAACTCATCGTCGTCCAGTCCCAGCCGGGGCCGCTGGCAAGAACGGCGTGGACCGCCGCGGACGCCCGCTGGTACTCGCCCAGTGCGAACAGGCAGAGCGCCCGGAACTGGTGCATGGCCGGGTCGTTCGGGAAGTCCTTGAGCGCCTGCTCGGACTTGTCCAGGGCCGTTCGGTAGTCCCCCTTCTTGAACGCGGCCATCGCCGCGTCGAACGCCTGTGTCGCGGTCTCGGGCATGGGCGGCGGCTCCTGCCCGCTGTCGGGCAGTGCCTGGACGACGTTCACGACCGGCTGGGAGTAGTTGATCGCGGGTGGCACGATCACGGTGGGGGCCGGCACGACGTAGAACGGATTCGCGTACCGGTAGTAGCCCCACGAGTACGCGAGGCTGTTCAGCCCCCACGCGGTGATGCCCCACGCGGGCGTACCGACACCCAGGCCCCACGAGTTGTAAAACCCGTTCCCGTTCCAGCACCCGTGATACCACGGGTGGTACGACTGTTGCCAGTACGAGTAGTTGTGGTGCCACGCCCCGTGGTAGTCGTAGACCGCACGACCCGTTCGAGACCCCGCGAACAGGTTGGCGCTTCCGCCGTAGTAGTCATTAGTCTTGTTGACCTGGTTCACCACCGTGCGGTTGACGTCCCACTGCTTGTTGTTGATGACCGTGTTGTACTTCCCGTCGTGGCTGACCCCCGGCCGGTCGGCGACGAGCGGCCGGTCCGCTAGGTTCGGCCGGTCGGCCCCGGGGCGGTTGGGCCAGGAGATTCCCGGCGTCGGACCCGGCCGGTCGATCTTCGGCGGCGTCAGGCCCGGCCGCTCGCCGACCGCCGGCAGTTTGGCCGGAAGCGTCTCGGGGCGGTTGGGGAGGTTGCCCCCCGGCCGGGTCACGGGCTGGTCCGGCTTCCCCGGCAGGACCGACGGGCGGTTGGTCGAGTTCCCGCCCGGCAGATTGGCGATCGGCGGTTTCGGCCGGTCCGGAAGTTTGCCCGCCCCGCCAAACCCATCGGGCAGCGCGGCCGGGCGCTTCAAACCGGCTTCGCCACCGGGCCTGACGGACGGAACCACTGGCTTGGGAGGGGTCGGGCGTGAAGCGGGGGTGTTCGCGACCCCGCCGTCTGGCTTCGGTAAGTTGGGTTTCTGCCCGATGGCCGGGCGCGACGGCTGTGGGCTGTGCTGGGGCGCCGGCATGGTGTGTGGGCGGCTCGGGGTTGGAGTACTCGGTCGCGGAGCCGGGCGGGCGGACGGCGCGGGCGTCGGGTTCGAATGGGATGGTTGTCTCGGGGCCGGTCGGTTCACCGGCGGGCGGGCGGATGCGGTCCTGGCCGCGCCGGCGCCCTTGCCTTGGCCGGATGCCACCTCCACGCTACCCGACCCGGCGAAGAAGCCCGCCCCGACCAGGAGCGGGACGGCGATCAAGCGTCGCATGTGCGGTCCTCCTATCGTTCGGGTTCGAGTTACTTCTTCGGTAGAGCGGGTTTCCGAACCAGGATCGCGGTCGAGTCCGCCTCGACCGTG